>JABRWB010000040.1 GCA_039961635.1 bacterium | reverse complement strand
ATTGGGGACTTTTCGCACGGCTCCTCTTCCGGCGCCGTATCGCCGTAGTCGTACGCGCCCTCGCCCTGGATTTCGCCCGACTCGTCCACCCAGACCTGCCTGCCGCCGGGCAGTGCTATAATCGCGCCCAGAGGCCCGCAAACGAGCCTTCGGAAGAGGCGATGAAATACGATCTGGTAGTTCTTGCCGGCGGAGAACTCGACCCTGCAACCTGGGGAGCGGACTGCCCGCCTTACAAAGCCCTGCTGTCGCTCGGCGGTTTCACGATGCTCGACATCGCGCTCCGCGCGTTCAGGGGCGTTCCGGGAATCAACAGGCGGCTCGTCGTGGGGGAGGGCGCTGAAGTCGGAAGGATCGCCCGCAGCTATGGAGCGTCGACAATCCCGTGCGGATACGGAATCGTTGGCAACCTGCGCAACGCGACAATCGAGCTGAAGGACAGCGTCGCCCCAGGATTGATCGTCGCGACAAGCGACATCCCGCTTTTTACTTCCGAGTCGGCGTTCGCCCTGGTGAAGGCATTCGACGCGCTTGCGCTCGAATACGACTTCGTCTATCCCGTCGTCCCGGTTCATATTTGCCGGAAGCTTGTTCCCGGCACGAAGCGGACGTCGATCAAAACCAAGGACGGAAGATTCACGGGAGGCAACGTGTTTTTGCTCAACCGGCATGCCCTCGTGAGGAATTTTCCCTTTCTTGACGAGCTTGTAAAGCATCGAAAATCGCCGTTCAAATTGGCTTCGATGATCGGCGCGGGTACAATATTCAGGGTTGCGGCCGGAATCGGCTCGCTCTCCGACCACACGAAGTCGTTTTCGCGCAAGATTTATGGCAAGGTTAAGGCATATGTTTGCGAGCATGCGGAGATCGCGGTGGATGTGGACTCCCCCGAGGAGTACGCAAGGATTTCCGGGATGCTCGGCCGTCCTTGACATCGGCATGGCGCGCAAACTAGAATTGCTGGTCATCATTTTCGTTCATCCTGTCCGCGGGAGAGGGGTCTCATGCTCGGTAGGCAAATTGGTTTTTCGATTGTAACTGCACTCGCGCTGATTCTGGCAGCGCTTCCCGGCGTCTGCGACGAGCTGTTTTACGACGAAGGAGTGGCGGACAACTTTACGTTTCAGTTGACCGACGGATACCTCGTCCGGTTCACGCCGCCCGCGTTCGAGGAGCCGTTCCTCACCGAAGTAAGCTTTTTCGGGTATAGATACGGCGAAATGGACAAAAACGGCCCGCCCCAGGGATACCTGGCGATCCTGGACAAAACTTACAACAAGCTTTACAGCCGCAACTTTTCGTTCAATGAAATCGGCACGCTCGCGGGATGGAATAAGTTCAAAATCGATCCGCTGATCATCCGCGAAGCGTTCTGGGTTTACTTTTTGCTTCCGTCCGGAAGCGGCGGCGGGATTATGATGGGACAGGACCTCGAGCCCGCAAAGCTGCGTTCCCGAATCGGCAACCCCGCTGCCGGTTACAAGCAAATCGAAGACGGCAAGTTCAACTGGATGATACGTGCGGTCGTCGTGGACTCGCTCGCCCCGAAAACGCAGTTGACGTCGGACAACCTGGTCGGCCCCAAGTTTCTCGCCAAGGACGGCGGGACGAACAGCGGCTTTCTGACCTTCTACCGCTACGGCGCGACCGTCAGGTTCGATCCGGGCTCCCCGGTCACGATCAGGAAGGTGTACGTTTACGGCAAACTGGCAGGACAGTGGCAGGGAACCGACTCGGTATTTGCGATTTACCTGCTGGACAAGGATCTGCGAATCCAGATGGTGAAGAATTTCAAATATTCGAATTACACCAGCACGGCCGAGTGGAAGGGATTCGAAATCCCTGAAACCAAAATGTCATCCACGTTTTACGTGGTCGTGGAGACCAAAAGCCGGGATACGGTGCAGATGTTCGTCGGCTATGACGCCTCCGGAAACAAGGGCAGCTCGGTGACGAACATCGGCCAGCCGGTGAACTGGCCGTTCAAGGAGGACGCCAAAAGTCTGAATTGGATGGTCAGGCTTGAATCGAAGTAGAGGGAATAGGGGCGCAATTGAAAGTCATTTTACGAGTTTAATTTTATGTTCCTACGCAATCAGGGTAAAGAAATAACGGTGGACGAAGCCGTCGAGTTGTTCATCAGGGAATTCGATCCCCCTCCGGGGAACCTCACCGCGATCAGGCGCGCGTTCACCGAATTCAGCGTCGTAAACTGGAACAAGCGCGGGAAACACTG
This sequence comes from bacterium, assembly GCA_039961635.1. NCBI lineage: Bacteria > bacterium. The sequence goes on along the minus strand of JABRWB010000040.1, from coordinate 12,500 downwards.
GCTTCGCACCAGCCATCATTATCTCGAAAAGCTGTTGAGGCTGAAATGGAAAATCGAAGGAAACGGATACTGACGGGCGACCGGCCGACGGGCAAGCTGCACCTCGGCCATTATGTCGGCACGCTTCAGAACCGCGTCAAGCTCCAATACGAATACGAAACTTACATTCTCATCGCCGACGTGCAGGCGCTGACGACGCATTACGAGAATCCTGGGATGCTTGCTCAAAGCGTGCGCGACGTGGCGCTGGACTACCTGGCGGTCGGGATAGACCCGAACGCCGCGACGATTTGCGTGCAGTCGCTCATACCGGAAATAGCCGAGCTGACCGTGTTCTACGGGCTCGTCACGAACATGAACAAGCTGCGCCACAATCCCACGACGAAAAGTGAGGCGCAGCAGCTTGGGCTTATCACCTGCGACGATCTTATGACCGGATTCGACCAGCTCACGTACGGGTTCTTCGGCTATCCGGTAAGCCAGGCGGCGGACATCACGTTCGTCAACGCGGACCTCGTGCCGGTGGGGAAGGACCAGAAACCGCACATCGAGCTTTGCCGCGACATCGTCAAAAAGTTCAACGGGATGTTCGGCACCGAAATAACCGAGCCGGACGCGCTTATCGGAGACGCGTTCCTGTCCGCGCTGGACGGAAGCGCCAAAATGAGCAAGTCGCTGGGGAACGCGATTTTCCTTTCGGACGATTCGAAGACGGTGAAGGAGCAGGTGATGAAGGGCGTCACCGACCCGGCCCGGATAAAGTCCACGGACAAGGGCACGCCGGAGATTTGCAACATCTACAAGTACCACGGCGTGTTCAGCAAGGACTTCGTGGACGAGGCAAGGGACAGGTGCCGGGCGGGGACGATCGGCTGCGTCGAGTGCAAGATGGAGCTTTACAAGCGGCTGGAAACGCTTCTGGAACCGTTCCGGGCGCGCCGCAAGGAGTATGAAGCGAGGCCCGCGGAAGTTGACGAGATATTGATCGAAGGAACGCGGAAGGCGCGGGCCGAAGGCGCGAAAACTCTTGCGCACGTGCGGGAGAAGCTGGGGATCGCGTATTTTGGGTAGTTTTTGGACTGCGCAGCGAAGCTGCGCTTTGGTAAATATCGTCACAATAAGAGCCTTTCGGGTTTTGGATCGATTTGAATAAGGAATTGTTGCATGTCAATTCAATAACAAAGGCACGCTTCGCGTGCCACTCCAAATTTAAATTCATAACATTTTGGCGAATTGACTTTCTGCTAGATTGGGAAGCGTGGAAGAGCGATTTCAGTTCACGAGCAATTGGCCGCACCGTCCTCCGCACTGGTTCCCGGAGGGAGGCATTTACATGATAAAGGCCTCCATGTTGAACAAACAGCATTTTTATTTGGAAAACTCATTGCGGGATTTCCTGCATACTGCTCTTCTTCAAATCGCCAGCGAAGCGGGGTGGACGTTGCAGGCGTGGGCGGTGATGTCCAATCATTATCATTTTGTCGCTGAAATTAAGGACGCCGCAAAAATCCTCCAAATCATCGGTAAGTTGCATTCCAAAACCGCTGCCGAGGCGAACGGGCACGACAAAGCGCCCGGCAGGCGCGTTTGGTATCAGTACCGGGATACGCGGTTGACCTTCGAAAAAAGTTGGCTCGTCCGGCTGAAATACGTTTCAGAAAATCCGGTGAAACACGGACTTGTGCAAAATGCGATAGATTATCCGTATTGCTCCGCAGCTTGAATGGCGAAGACGGCAAACAAGGATTTCCTGCGGACATTGGTTGGGTTCAAGACGGACAAAGTAAATGTGTACGATGATTATTAGGGGTCGCAACGCAAAGTGACCTGCACGTCGCATACGCAAGTTTTATACTTTGAAAAGTCCATTAACAAAGGCACGCTTTGCGTGCCAGCCCCAAATGAAAACCAAAGGCGCGCGTCGCGTGCCGCTCCAAATTTATCACCTTGCTATAATCCCGCGCCTTGGCGCTTCTCGACGAACTGCACAAGAAAATACTCGCATGCACTGAATGCCCGCTCCACCAGGGGCGCAAGCAGGCCGTGCCGGGCGAAGGGCGGTCGGACGCGGACATAATGTTCGTCGGCGAAGGCCCCGGCGCCGAAGAGGACGAGCAGGGCAGGCCGTTCGTCGGGCGCAGCGGCCAGCTTCTCAACCAAATGCTCTCCCAGGTCGGTTTCGACCGCAATCAGGTTTTCATCGGCAATATCGTCAAGTGCCGCCCGCCGGAAAACCGCAATCCGAATCCCGACGAGGCCGCCGCGTGCCGGCACTGGCTGCAGGCGCAGATTGCCCTAATCCGTCCGAAGGTCATAGTCTTGCTCGGGAGGGTGTCGCTTGAAGCATTTTTCGGAACGCGGTATGCTTTGGGCCGCGTCATAGGGCAGTTCATCCGGTTCCAGGGGCAGCTGTTCTTCGTGACGTGGCATCCGAGTTACATTCTGCGCGCGCAGAAAAACAAGTCAGAGTACCTCAAGCACTTCAAAAAGCTGCGCTCGCTTGCCGACAAGAATTTCGAACTTCCCGAAGGATAGTTTTTGTCTATGGAAGGCGGAGACTGGCGATCGTATTTCCAGGCGGGGCTCCAGGCGGTGGAGCAGAAGCGCTGGACGAATGCCGCGTCGTTATTCAAAAAGGCGAATGAGCTGAAACCGGACGACCATGAGGTGATGATCCGGCTGGCCTACGCGCTGCGCCAAATCCGCGAGTTTCAGCAAGCGCTGGAGTTGTACAGGAAGCTCGGAGCGATGCTGCCCCAGAACGCGGGCGTTCATTTCGCTTGGGGAACGACGCTTGCGGAACTCGGTCAGTACGAAGGAGCTATTCTTTTGGGGGAAAAGGCGCTTGAGCTTGGATTTTCGGAAAAGCACAGGTGCCACAGATTGCTCGGCAGGATGAACTTCGCCATCGGAAATTTCGAAAAAGCAAGATTTCACCTGCAGAAATACATTGATTCCGGGCACGAGCTGGAGCAAGGCGATTTCGCCCAGGCTATGGCGCAAATCGAGCTTATAGGCAAAAAAACTGGATAAAGCATAGGCTGGCCGCTCCTTGCGCTCAATGCTCGTCCCCGTTGCGCCTTTCAAATCCGGGTATTCCGCTTTCCGGGATGCGCGAATCCTGGAAAGTGAGCAAATCCCGCAAGGTCAGGATTCCGTTGGAATATCCAAATGACTCCCGGAACTGCTTCGACTGCATGTATTCTTGGAAACGGACCAAGATGCGGGCAGTGGCTTCGGCGTCGCCGAGCGCGCGATGTCGCCCGTTTACGGGAATATCCAAGTAATGTGTTATCGCGTCGAGTCCTTTGGATGGCAGGAACCAGTGGATGCGGCGCGCCAGCCGGCACGTGCAGAGAACGTGGTTTTCGAGCCTTCTTCCGGCGGCGCGTAGTGCTTCGATCGACAGAAATTTGAAATCGAAGGCTGCGAAATGCGCCACCAGCACCGCGTCGCCCAGAAAATCCAAAAATTCCGGAAGCACTTCTTCCGCTTCCCGCTGGCCGTCAAGCGTGCTGTTCGAGATACCGGTCAGGCGCGATATGAACGGCGGCAGTTTACGGTGAGGATTGACGAATTCCCTGAAAGTGCCTCCGAGGGAATAGCCTTGGACTTCAACAGCACCGATTTCGATGATCCTGTCTTTGGGGGGCTGGCTGCCGGTGGTTTCGATGTCCACCGCGACGAACCGAACCTCGGATATCGGCCTGTCGAGGTCGCACTTCCGCTCAATTTTTTCGGGCGCGACTAGCTTGTAGCCCACAATTTGATTATATCAAAGCCTTTAACCGATGCCGGAAGACCGGATTGGGCTTTCTGAACCTTGCGCGTGCTGCGGAGGATTTATATAATCGGCACGTGAGCCGGTTGAGGGCGGGCGTAATTGGTACCGGAAGCATGGGGCGCAACCACGTCCGCGTTCTGGCCGAGTGCCCGGATGTGGATTTGATAGGAATCGCCGATCCCGACACGGAGAAAACGGACGAACTGGCATCGCGCTTCGGATGCGACAGGTTCGAGGATTACAGGGCGCTTATCGAACGCGGTCTCGATTTGGCCATTGTGTCGGTTCCAACTTCGATGCATCACATTGTAGCCATGGATGTAATTGACTCCGGTTCGCACGTGTTCGTGGAAAAGCCTATCGCAGACACCATAGAGCACGCATACGAAATCACAAGACGCGCGAATAATGCGGGAAAAAAAGTTTTCGTCGGCCATATCGAACGGTTCAATCCGGCTGTTGAATCGGCCAAAAGGGTTCTGGAAAACGGCGATTGCGGCGAAATACTTTGCGTAAGCAACCTGCGCGTGGGCAAGCGAAATGTACGAATCCTTGATACCGGAATCATACTTGATCTCGGAACGCACGACATTGATTTAATTTCGTATCTTCTCGGTATGCAGGCGACAAGTGTTTTCTGCGTTGCGAAAAAGAACGAGCGCGGGTTTGAGGACAGCGCGAGCCTGATGCTGGAATTTCCCGGAGGCAAGTCCGGGATAATCGAAACGAGCTGGCAGATGCCCTATAAGGTGCGAAAGATTTTCGTGACCGGTGAAGAGGGCTTTTTACTGGTGGATTTGATTGAAGTGAAGGTCGCACTGCTGCACGAAAAGTTCGTGGCGGAGGTGCCGACTGTCAAGGAAGAGCCGCTCGTTCGCCAGCTCAACAGCGCCATTGCCTGCATTCGAGAGGACAAGGCTCCGGTGGTGGACGGAGTGGCTTCCACATATACGCTTTCGACCGCGCTCGCGGCGATTGAGTCTTACAACGAGCGCAGGACAATTGAAATTATGCCTTTCCAAATGGCGAGGGCGTTATGAGAGTTGCGGTATCCTGCTCGGATCTTTCAGGTGAGCATCATGCCGCGCTGCTATTGGATCAACTCGGCTCCTTGCTTGCGGACCATGACGAAGAGCTTGTGATATTCGGGCTGGGAAGCGAGCGGCTTAAGGAAATCGGCGCGGAGCTTTTCGCGGATATTGCCGAATGGTCGGCGATGGGGATGGTCGGTAACCTGCTTTCGGTCGGGAAAATGCTGCTGGCCAAAAAAAAAACTCCAGCGCAGCTTGTGGATGATTTCGTCAAATTCATTCTCGAACGAAAACCCGATGTTGTTCTATTAATAGACAGCCGCGTACTCAATCTTGCGGTCGCGGCGGGAGTGAGAAAGGCGGGCTATGGCGGCATTATCGTTTATCACGTCGCGCCGGTTAGATGGGAAAGCGCCTTCGACGATGGATTTTTTGAGGCTCCCGCCAACCTGAAGAGATTCGAAGAATTCGGGCAGCTTGTGGATTACTTTTTCCTTATCTATCCGGTGAGCTTGGAGGCTTATCGGAAGCTGGAGCTTCCTCACGAATTCATCGGTCATCCAATGGCGGAAGTGGCGAAGCCGACGCTGTCCAGAGAAAAATTCGCCCGCTTGGCCGGGTGCAAACCGGAGCTTCCTGTCGGCAAAAAATGGATTACGCTTATGCCCGGCAGCAGATGGGAAGAGGTGAAAGCGATAGCGCCAAATCTATTCGCGGCGGCCCGAAACTTGGCGCAGAATTATCCCGATTTACATTTCACCGTACCGGTCGCGCATCAGGTGTTCAGGGAGTTTCTGCAGGAACAGATAATAAAGCAAGGAATCGGGGAAAACTGTTCACTATTGGATTCCGGTTCCATGGGAGATATCGTTTCACACAGCCATCTTGCGATCGCGAAAAGCGGTACAGTTCTTCATCTTGCCACGCTGGCGCGGATTCCGATGATAATGGTTTACGACGTTGCTCCGGTGCAGAGGTGGGTTGCCGACAAAATCATCGGCTTTACTTTTCCCTTTTACGCGTTTCCCAACATCATTGCCCGCAGGGAGGTTGTCCCGGAGCTTGTTAAAGATAAATTTTCTCCGCCGACCATCGCCATAGAGGCAAGTCATCTGGTTTACAACGGCGACCGGCGCAACAAGATGCGGGCGGATCTTGATGAGGTTTGCGCCGAAATCGTCCGGCCCGATCCGCTTGGCGTCGCGGCACGCAAGATCACCGAGCTTGTGAAATCGCGCGCCGAGGCCGGCGGCTAGAGGCGCGGCCGAGCATATTAATGCGGGATTGCGGCCCCTTGTGAAATCAAAGGATGTCCCGGAGAAAATCGCGTGTTTCACGCCTTGCGCGCCGGTTCACAATCGCCGTCCGGTGTTATAATCCGGCCGCTTCAACGTTTGAAGTTTGGGAGGCCGTCATGCAGTTCGGATACACGGAAGATCAGCAAATGGTTCGCGAAACGGTGCGCCAGTTCGCGGAAACCGAGCTTTTGCCCGGCGCTACTGCGCGCGACAAAAGCAAGGAATTTCCATGGGACGCTTGGAACAAATGGCGAGAGCTCGGATTCACTGGGATGACCATTCCGGAGCAGTACGGCGGGCAGCCGCTCGACGACATTTCGGAAAGCATTGTGATAGAAGAGCTCTCCCGTTGCGACGCGTCGTTCGCGGTATGCATGGCGGTGCACGCGGGGCTGACCGGCAAAACGATTGTCAACTGGGGCAGCGAAGAGCAAAAACAAAAGTACTTGCCGAAGATGGCAAGCGGCGAATGGATTGCATGCTACAGCCTTTCCGAAGCCGGAAGCGGCTCGGATGCGGCCAGCCTCAAATGCCGCGCCGACAAGCAAGGCGACAAATACATAATCAACGGAACCAAGCTTTGGGTTACGAACGGGAAAATCGCGGACCTGGTTGTTTTGTTCGCGCGTACGGATCAAAGCGCGAAGCCCGCAAAAGGCATCAGCTGTTTTTTGGTTGAAAAAAACACACCCGGGATTACAGTTTCGAAGACCGAGGACAAGCTTGGCATCCGCGCAAGCGACACCGCGGAGATGGTGTATGAAAACGTGGAAGTCCCGGCCGAAAACCTGATGGGCAAGGAAAACGAAGGCGTCAAAATCGCCTTCAATGCACTGGACGTTTCGCGTATCGGGATCGCGGCGCAGGCTCTCGGCATCGCGCAGGGCGCGTACGAGTGCGCGCTGAAGTACGCGAACGAGCGCGAGCAGTTCGGCCAGAAGATCCTGGGCTTCCAGGCCATCGGCAATTACCTTGCGGAGATGCGCACGCGCATCGAGGCCTCCCGGCTGCTCGTATACAAGGCGGCTTGGATGAAAGAGCAGGGGATGAAGCACACGATGGAAAGCGCGATGGCCAAGATGTACGCAAGCGAGACGGCGGTATGGGTGGCCGAGCGCGCCGTGCAGATCCTGGGCGGCTACGGGTACACGACCGATTTTCCCGCCGAGCGCTTCTTCCGCGACAGCAAGATCACGACGATTTACGAAGGCACGAACGAAATCCAGCGCCTCGTGATCGCGCGCAACCTGCTTGCCGAGATCGGGATTGAGGGGTAGCGTCCCGGAATTAAATCCGGACGCAGTGCGACCTAATACTTAATCATCTGGTCTATCGCACGCCGTGCGCGCTTGATTATGTCCGCGTCCAGCGTGACGATCTGCTCCGGCTTCGGGTCGGTCAGGCATTCCAAAACGTGCGGCAACTCGACCATTTTCATATACGGGCACAGCACGCAGCTTCCGATGAATTCCTTTTGCTGGCCCGAGAATTCGACGCGCAGCCGGTCGGAGAGCCCGCACTCGGTGACGAGCATGAACTCCTTTGCGTCCGAGTTCTTGACGAAGTTGATCATCCCCTCGGTCGAGCCGGCCATGTCCGCCGCGGCGACGACCGCGGAATCGCACTCGGTATGCACCAGCACTTTCAATCCCGGATGCTGCTTTTTCCATTCGGAAATCGCGGTCACGTCGAATTCCTCGTGGACGATGCACTTTCCCTTCCACGCGATTATCCGCTTCGGCGATTCGGCCTGGATGTTCTGGGCCATCAGCTCGTCGGGGATGAATATGACGCTGTCGCCCTCCTGGGCGTTGACCACTTTCGTCGCGTTCGCGCTCGTGCAGCAGGCGTCGCTTTCGGCTTTCACCTCGGCGCTTGTGTTGACGTAGCAGACTACCGGCACGCCGGGGTACGCAGCCTTGAGCGCGCGCACGTCCGCCGCGTTTATGCTCTCTGACAGCGAGCAGCCGGCCTCCGGAGACGGCATGAGCACGGTCTTACCGGGCGAGAGAATCTTGGCGGTCTCCGCCATGAACCGTACTCCGCAGAAAACGATTATGTCCGCGTCCGTAGCCGCCGCTTCCTTGGAGAGGCCCAGCGAGTCGCCGGTGTGGTCGGCTATTCCGAAGATTATGTCCGGCGTCTGGTAGCTGTGGGCGAGGATCACCGCGTTCTTTTCGCGCTTGAGCCGGTTGATTTCAAGCGTCAAAGGCGCGACCATCTCGCAGGCCTCGCGGTTCCAGTGCACCGGGTCCAGTAAAGACAAAAGACGCTCGGTTTCGGCTGCGATTGCAGCCTCGCCGGGCGTCGTATCAACGGTTGAAGGCATTTTGGAGAATCCTCGTCCGGCAACGCCCAAAGGTCTCGCTCGCCCGGACAAAATACGATACCACGGGCGAATCAAGTTTGAGCAAACGGAGCGCCGCCCGGGAACCATACCGGGGACTTGCGCCTATGTGCGCATGGGGGGGAAATGTGGACCGGATGGGATTCGAACCCACGACCTCATCCGTGCGAGGGATGCGCTCTCCCAGCTGAGCCACCGGCCCACGAGGGCTGACATTATACGAAATACCGCCGGGAATTCAAATTATGCGAACTAAAGCGGGGAAGATGGGTAAGGAGTTCAGGGTTGAGGCGGCTGGCAGCCGCCCATGAAAACAAGGAGGCCCGCCGGCCCGGCGGGATCCGGGGCGAGTTGACAGTTGACAGTTGACAGTTGGACAGTTGACAGTTGAAAACCAATGGAGCCGCATTGAAACAAGACATGGGCATCCCGGTATTGCCTCTTGACAAATGTTGTGCCTTTCATGATATAATCGGCCGAGGCGCATGGACTAATGGCCAATCTGGACCCGAATTCGAATTACCTTTTCTACGGCGACAACCTGGACGTGCTTCGCCGGTATTTCCCGGACGAGTGCGTGGACCTCGTCTATCTGGACCCGCCGTTCAAGAGCAACCAGGACTACAACGTGCTGTTCGAGGAGAAGGACGGCAAATCCAGCTCCGCGCAGATTCTGGCGTTCGAGGACACCTGGCACTGGGATCAGAGCGCCGTCGCCGCGTACCAGGAAGTGCTGGAATATGGGGGGGATGCGGCCCGGGCGCTGAAGGCGTTCCGGGACTTCCTTGGCACGAACGACATGATGGCCTACCTCGCGATGATGGCCCCGCGGCTTATCGAACTAAGGCGCGTGATGAAGCCGACCGCAAGCATCTACCTCCACTGCGACCCGACCGCCAGCCATTACCTGAAAATGCTCATGGACGCGGTGTTTGGGGGAGAGAATTTCAGGAATGAGATTGTTTGGAAACGAACAAGCGCGCATAGCGATGCAAGAAGGCTCGGCGCGGTTCATGACATCGTATTGTTTTATTCGAAAGGCGCAGGATACACGTGGAACCAGCTTGTTGTTGAGCACGACGATAAGTATAAGGCGCGATTTCGCCACAGCGATCCGGATGGCAGGCTTTGGTCGGATTACGATTTGAGCGCAAAGGGATTGACCGGCGGGGGCTATGAGTACGAATACAAAGGCATTAAAGGCTATTGGCGCTGCCCAATATTGACCATGAGGCGTTATGACAAAGAGGGCAAGCTGCATTTTACAAAAACAGGCGGAATAAGACTGAAGCGTTACTTGGATGAAATTCCTGGCACTTCAGTTCAAAGCGTGTGGACGGACATTCCGCCGATAAATTCGCAGGCAAGAGAGCGTTTGGGGTATCCAACCCAAAAGCCGGAGGCGTTGTTGGAAAGAATTCTGACTATGTCATCCAACGACCGAGATACCGTGCTTGATCCGTTCTGCGGCTGCGGTACCACAATCGCCGCGGCGCAAAATCTCGGAAGACGTTGGATTGGCATTGATATCACTCACTTGGCTATCGCGCTTATCAAGCATCGCATAATGACCGCCAACGGCAGAAATGTGGAATTCAAAGTGATCGGCGAACCAGTCGATTTGTCCGGGGCAAACGAGCTTGCGGCGAGCAACCGTCATCAGTTCCAATGGTGGGCGCTTGGACTGGTCGGAGCCAGGCCGCATGAGCAGAAAAGGGGTGCGGACAAGGGGATTGACGGGATACTGTACTTCCATGACGACAAAACGAACGGCAAAACCAAAACGATCATGATTTCAGTAAAGAGCGGGCATGTACAGGTTTCCCATATTCGCGACTTGCGGGGCGTGATTGAACGTGAAGAAGCCCATATCGGAGTTTTGATAACGCTTGAGCAGCCGACTCGGGACATGAAAATCGAAGCCGCAGACGCGGGATTTTACGTTTCACCAGGAATTTCGCAGTCAAAGCACCCGATAATACAGATACTCACGATCGATGAGCTGCTTTCTGGAAAGCGCATCGACCTCCCCACTACGGGTGCAGGGAATGTGACCTTCAAGCGCGCGCCGAAAGCCGCGGCGAAGAAGAAAGGCGGAGAGACGGGAAAAATTGAGTTTAGCTAAAGGAGATTGAAATGAGTACTGCACTTGATAAGGCTTGGAATGACAGACTTCGCTATGGCGATGACCTTTCGCGGATACTTTATGACCCTAACATTTCTATGTCCCATCCAGAAGCAATTGCAATAACGCAAGTTATGTACAGCGTTAACTCCTTTCTACTGCAAAAAGCCCATGAAAAAATTGCGGGCAATAAATATGAGCCGATAACTGATGAAGAAGAAGACCGCATCGATAACATTTTCAAGTGGGCCACTAATTGCTTTGGGGATCCGCAGAAAATGTCCGTTGCAATTGAAGATGTCTGGATTTGGAATATGCAGGACTGCCGGAAGCTGTTGGCAGTGCTTCAGGAGAAATAAGCTGTTTAAATGCATTTTGCCCACTATTAGAGGAAAGAAGTCTTATTAAAATGCATTCAAGCAACTTACTGCTTTTTGATAAACTAAGAAGATCAAATATGGCTTCAAAGCCCCAATCAATGCCGTTCTTTGAATTTCTCAACACAAGCTCCTTGAAAGCAGCCTCTTATATGCGGAAAATGCTGAGTCAATGGTTCTTGGGATATCCGGCTATTGCTAAACTTGATTTAAGAAACAGATTTAGGTCCCAGGATGATTTACAGCATAAAGCTGCGTACTTCGAGTTGTTTCTTTACCAGCTTCTAATTCGCATGGGATTTACTGCCAGTGTTCATCCTGAGTTGCTAAACACAAAGAAGCATCCCGATTTCCTTGTGCGCTCTTCTTTCGGAGATGCATTCTATCTGGAGGCAAAGTTTGTTTCGGGAGAAAGCAGTGAAGAAGTGGGCGCCAGAAAACTCATCTATCAGCTCCGGGATGCAATTAGGGAAATTGACTGTCCAATGTACGATGTCACGTGTGATTGGGATGGACTTCCAAAGGGAAACATTGAGGTAAGAAAATTGGTGTCGGACATCTGCGAGTGGATTCAAAGCATTAGTTTCAATATGGTTACATATTGGAAGAAGCATAATCATTCAATGCTGCCAAGAAAAGTATTTGACGCCAATGGTGCCAAGCTTATAATTACAGTCTACCCCAAGATTTGCAGGGGGCCAGAAACAAATAAGGGAATGTCCGTAATTGTAGAATCAGAACCATCGCGGCATTGGACTTTTATTCCGCATATACGTTCTTCAATTAAAAAGAAATGTTCAAAATTCGGCCGTTTGGATTTGCCATTGGTTATTGCATTATGGCCGTACGATATGTTCATAAACGAATCGATATTTCTCCATAGCTTATTTGGTGACATGGTCTCAAGGTGGAATGCTGAAACGCGCCAGGCGGAATTTATAGACTATGCGCCTCCGGGAGCTTGGATTACAAAATATAAATACGTTTGCACTGGAAATAGCGCTGTGATAGGTTTTAATCTGGTCGATGCATGGGATTTTAAACAGATTAAAGCTTGGGTATTTCATCACCCTAAACCGAAGCTTCCATTGAATTATAATTCTGAGTTGTCAAAGTTAACTTCCTACGTTCCGGTTGATGGAAGATTCGAGAAAAAACTCGGTGCAAGCCCAAGAGAAATTTTGGGACTACCAAAATGTGTTACGTTGAATAGTTAAATGACCCGCCTGCTCATCAAGGCCAGTAAAGACCGGGAGGTTGTTTATTCCGGTTATTCTATGCCTTCGGGCTATATCGCCACGAAACGCCTGATGCGCAATCGAGCCAGTTTAAGGAGCCCGAAAGATGAATGAAAAGAAATCAGACTGGCATGTATATTCAGCAGGGGAATTTTCCAATTTCTGCTTTCCCAGCCCGCCGCCCAACAAGTACAGAAGGGACCTAAACGAAACGGATTACATGATTTGGCGTGCATTGCTGCGGCATATTGCCGGGGCAATGGGGAATGAGGCGATTCGCGTTGCGGGGGAGACGGGGGG
>JABRWB010000039.1 GCA_039961635.1 bacterium | reverse complement strand
GTTTCGTTCCCGACAATCGCGGTCGCGCCGTTCGAGCACAAGTACGGAAACGTGGGGCGCGGCATTTCGGAGCTTGTCGCGAAAAAGCTGGCGGACAATGCCGCGGGAAGATACAAAATCATCTATCCCGGCGAAACGGTTGCGATGGTTGAAGCGGCAAAACTCGATCCACAAACGCTCTATGCCAACCGGCTCGGGGCCGCGCGCAAAATCGCCGGACCGGATTTTCTGCTGGCGGGCAAGGTGCGGGAGTTTTCGCTCGAAAAGCGCGAGGCCATGCTAGGCCCGCTGTCGGTTTCGTTCATGGTTCCGGACAGCGCCGTTTCGCATATCGTCATCGAGTACTCGCTCGTTTCGACGCACGGAGGGGCGGAGGTGCTTTCGGGCAGGGCGGAGGCGAAATCGGACGCGTTCGACGTCGAAGTTTCCAATTTCGACACATGGATGGCCGGTTTCGATTTCACGGCGGCCGAAACCGAAAGGAATCCGGTGCTGGATGCTGCGGGAAAGGCTTGCGCGATGGCTGCGGCGCAGGTGGCGTTGCTTTTCCCGTTTTCCGGCTCCGTCGTCGAAAAATCCGGGGATACCGCTGTCGTCTATTTCGGCTCCGGCTCGCCTGTCGTGCCGGGGGACTGGCTGACCGTATACAAGGTGTTCGAGCGCCGGGACAACCGCGGCGCGGTTGTGTGGATGGACTCGGTGCGCGCGGGCAAGCTGCGCGTCAAAGAAATCCGCGGCGCGTACGCGCTCTGCGAAATCCTTAGGGGCAGGGACGTCATCGCTCCCGAAATGAGCGTGGGGATGGGGTAGCCGCGACAACCGGCACTAATGATCGCTCTTGCCGCTGAAGTTGAACTCGTGCGTGCGGATCGCGGGGACGACCGCGCCGCCGCCGAAGAAGGCGCTGTTGAACCTCTGCTCCGCAGAAATCATGTCGGCCTTCTCCAGCGCTTCAAGTGCGTTCTGCGTCCACCGGAAATTGGTCAGGCCGCAGGCGATCTCGCCGTTTTCGATCAAAAACGTACCGTCGCGGGTGAGGCCTGTGTACACGGTCTTTTTGGGATCGACGACGTTCGAGTAGTGGAACCGCGACACGAGGATTCCGCGCTCCGTCGCCTTGATCATTTCATCCCGGCTCGAATCGCCCGGCGAAAGAATCAAATTCGTCGGGTACGCGCCCCACGGGCCGACGCTGTGGCCCGTCGGTAGCGCGCCGGATTTGCTGGCGGTCTTGCGGCTGTGCGCGACGCCGCGCGCGATCCCGTGCTCGATAATCGTCAGCCGCTGGCGCGGCATCCCTTCGAAGTCGAACGGCAGTCCGAACGTGCGCGGGTCGGCCGCGTCGTCAACTATCGTGATGTTTTCGCCCGTGATTTTTTCGCCGAGCCTTCCGCAGAGGAAACTTTCGCCGTCCGCGAACTCCTGGCCGCCGAATCCCGTCCACGAAAAGAACATCAGGAAGGTCGCGACCGCTTCCTCTTCGAGGATGACGGTGTATCTCCCTATATCCAGGTCGGAGCGCGGATTTTCGCCCGCGATTGCCTTTTCCGCCGCGCGCTTGGCGATCGCCGCGGGATCGATTGCGGTGACGCGCCGCGACGTTTCCTCCGCGTATCCCGACGACGTTTTGCCGGTGAGCAGAATTGTGTATTCGGCCGTGGTTGCGCTGGTAATCGCGGAAATCCCGCGCGCGGAAAATACGCCGAGCGTAACCGCGCCCGTCGAGAGCGTGCCCGCGGCCTCGTATCCGTCCGGCACCTTTTCGAATCCTTTCTTCACCATGAGCGCGCGTCGCGACGGCTCGCATTCCGCGGTAGGCTTGTCGAATTCGGGCGTGAACGAATAGCGGTACGGCCCCTCCGCGCTGGGGATGAACTCCGGGTCGTCCGGCAAAAGCCGCGCCGCGTCCGCGGCGTCGTCCACGGCCTTTTTGAGCGCTTCGGGGTCGAGCGAATTGGTGGTCACAGTCCCCCATCTGCGGCCCACCGCGCAACGCACGGTCACCTCCGCGTTCTCCTCGTGGTGGTTCTGGTGGATCTGGTTGTTCGCGAACCGCGTCAGCGCCGAGATGTTGGAGGTGACGAGAATCTCGGTATCTTCCGCGGGCGAGCCCGCGATCGCGTCCTCGATGCGCTCGCGCACCGCGTTTTCGAATTCTGCCGTTGACATTTCCCTAAAGGTCGCCATCGCTATCCCCTCACTCCCACTTCGACGTTGCGGAAACGCGCGGGCGCGGTGCCGTGCGCCACGTGCGCGGTCTGCGAGGGTTGGCCCTTTCCGCAGTTGGGCGTGCCCCATATCTTCCAGTGGTTCTTGTTGCAGACGGCGTCCATGCTTCCCCAGAACTCGGTCGTGATGCCCGTATAGTTCGGATTCTTGTACACTTTGCCCAGTTTGCCGCCCTTGATTTCGCGGGCCAGCTCGCATCCGAACTGGAAGTTGACGCGGCGGTCGTCTATAGACCAGCTTTTGTTCGTCTCCATCCAGATTCCGTCTTCGGTGTCCGCGATGAGCGCGTCCAGCTCCCACGTCCCCGGCTCCAGGTTGATGTTCGTCATCCGGATGATCGGCGCGCGGTTGAAGCCGTCCGCGCGGTTCGTCCCGTTGCTCCGCTGGCCTACGATTCCCGCGGTCTCGCGGTTCGTCAGGTAGTTTAGGAACACTCCGTCTTTGATTATGTCCACGCGCTGCGCCGGCACCCCGTCGTCGTCCCAGCCGAAGGTGCCCAGCCCGCCGGGGAGCGTCGCGTCAGCGGTAACGTGCATTATGTCGCTGCCGTATTTCAGATTCCCCCGCTTATCGAGCGTGACGAAGCTCATCCCGGCGTACGCCGCCTCCATTCCGAGGACGCGGTCGAGCTCGATCGGATGGCCGATGGATTCGTGCACCTGCAGGCCGAGCTGCGCTCCCTCGATGATGAGCGTCGTGCGCATGTGCGGAAGCTCGGGCGCGGAAAGCAGCATCACGGCTTCCTCCGCGATCCGCTCCGCGTTCCCGCCGATGTCGTACGGCTCCAAAAGCTCCCAGCCGCCCGTGTGGAACTGGCCTCGGAAGCTGTTGGGGTAGCAGCGGCGTTGCATTTCGCCGTTTTGAATCGCGACCGCTTCGATGCCCGCGCCGGATTCGAGAATCGTCTGCTCTATGAGCGCGCCTTCCGTCGAGGCGAAATACTGCTCCTCGCGGAAGAAGTCCATCGAGGAAGTCGCGTTCGTCAGCCCCTTTACGCTTTTCATCTTTTTATTCCAGTCGAACAGGAGCGCAAGCTTCTCCTCGGTGCTCCACGCGAACGGGTCCTTCGTGTGGGGGGTGACGTAGGTTCCCTGTGCAGCCGGAGTGTCGTCCAGCCGCACGTCCTCCCGCTTGGCCGTCGAGCTTGCCATCGCGATTTCCATCGCCAGCATCGTTATACGCTCTATTTCGGCGCGGTTGACGTGGTTGGACGCCGCGAAACCCCAGCAGCCCCGGTGCAGCACCCGCACCCCGAATCCCGCCTCGGCGCTTTTCGAGATGTTGTCCACGCGCCCGTTCTTGACGGTGAGCGACTCGCGCGCGAGCCCGGTTATGCGGATATCGGCGTACGAGACGCCTGTCCGCTGGGCGTTCGCCCGGAAAAAGTCGGCAAGTTCCTTCATCGGCGGTCCTCCGGATGCCCGCAAGCAGGCCGCGGGCGTGTCGGCTCAGAATAGCGCAGATACTGGGCAGGATGCAAGGAACGGACGGGCCGCGGCGTGTCGAGCTAGGATAGCGCAGATACTGGGCAGGATGCAAGGAAAGCGGACTTGAGATTATGCTTTCGCCAAGGCTTTTGTTACGCGCGCCTTTACCAACGCGCAAACCTTGGCAGACATGCATTGCTCGCGACTGCAAGAATATATGGACCCGCTGGATTCCCAGTTGACCGCGGGACAGCCGCCCGCGCAATCTGAAGAAATATCGCATTTTAAACAACTTTGCCTGCAAGCAAATCCCGAATTTATAAACTGTAATCTTGCCTCCAAATCAGTCCAACCATTGAATATATCTCCAAAAACAACAAGTCCACTAAGATTATTAAGTCCTTGAATCTTTGCACATCCCTGAATTTAACCAGATGTTGATATGCTAATCCTGCTCTTTCCTGCGCCACATCCCCAGATCCCCTGTTTGTTTCCAAGTAGGTCGCTTGCGTCGTCGCCAAATTGGTTGATTCTTAAATGAGCACGCCTCCTTTTTAGTTTGACATACCAATCAGCAATCAGTAACATTTGACTTTGATACAACGCGAAATCTTCAAAGCTCCAAGTGACACCGGTTGCAGGACCAATAATAAACTGATTTGCACCAAGCTGATAAAGCTCCTTAACATCTTCGAATAGCCTTGAAATTGTCTGAGGCGTCGGGGTCACCCGAATACCGAGCCATGGTTGATATTTTTTCATTAATGGAATTTTCGAGACAACAGTATCGAATGAGCCAATTCCACCGGCGAATTTCCGATGCATGTCATGGCTTTCCTTGCCTCCGTCCATGGATAGCAGAAAAGATATTTTGGAATCCCTAAAGAACTCAAGGATTTCTTCATTGAAAAGAGTGCCATTCGTTGTAGTATCATAATTGATACGTTTCCTGTGTTTGATTGATGCTTTACCTGCATATAACACAATTCTTTGCATCAAGTCAAATTCAAGCAGCGGTTCACCGCCTATAAACAATATCCTTAGGATGTCCTGGTCTCTGCTTTCGCGAATTAGGAAATCCACGGCCGCAAACGCGACATCATCTGTCATTTGGTTGTTTCTTTTTCCATGAACGAAGCAATAAGGACACCTGAGATTGCAGTCGTCAGTAACGTGTAAATCAATAAAGGTAATGGGCGGAAACGCCTTAATAAGTATTTCCTTTGCTATTGCATCTACTAGAAGGGTGCAGCTTCCATTTTGCCGGCCCATGTTTGGCATCGTGACTACTTTCCAACCATCTCGAAAACATATTCGCGATTAAATAATTCGTTAGATGAAGAGATTCCGGCCAAGAGGGGGTCAATCTCCAAAACATTGTAACTCTCGCTCATCCAGTCAATGGTTAAGTGCTTGTTATCCGGCATGGGGCTGATTCCAAACGATGCCGAATAACGAAAAGCCCTTAAGCTTCCTATCTCCCTCTTAAACAATTCAAAGGAAACTACTTCCGGATTTCTGCTCTCGCGCTTGTATGAAGGCGAATACGCCATGGTTATCAGGCAAAAGTCCCAGTTGTGGGAATACTGGAGCAGAACGTATTTTATTTCCGAATTATACACATTAATCCATACTTTTTGAAATCTCTCCACCGTATTGAATGTTAAAAGTGGATTGCAGCCAAGGGTCACCAAATACATATCCATGTCCATCTTGCCCGTCTCGGGCATGTATAAATACCATTTTGACGGGATGCTGTCGTTCTCCAATTGAACTCCAGTATAGTCATCCACAAATGGATAGTCCACATGTCCTTTGGCGACCGGTTCCCATTCTTTGCTGAAGCCTGGCGCATTTGCTGGATATGGCATGGAAAAAAACACAGGAACCCTTAGATTTTTTGTATCCGAATGTAGAATTGTGCCTGAATCGAGTTGGCTATTGGAATTAATGGAAGTGCCCTTGCGTATTTCTCCGGTAAAGCTGTGTTCTTTGTCTGCGAGTTTATTTTTGATACAACGTACCGAAAAATCGTTATCGGGTGCGGAATACAAGCGATCAAGCCAATTAACGTTATTTAACGCAGTGCCGGTTTGGAGCGAAAATGCTCTTGCGATTACCATTGCCGGAACGAATATGACCAATAGCAGAATTATTATAGCCTTTTTGAATGCTATTAGCTTGCAGTTCATTTGTGCACACCTCATGTTGAACTTAATCTCCGTTGTCTAGTATTCCTCTGTACAACGGTTATAGTAATCCAGGTGGCAAGGACCAAACTCCGTATCGCAATCAAGCGAGCCAGAACCGCAATAATAAAGGTTTTCGCAGTCAAAGCCGTCGCCCCCAGATCCGGTTGCACATGCAAAACTACCAGGGGGATCACAGGTATAGGAGGATTCCTCATCTCCACCGCAAGTGAAAGTTTCGATGCATTTGAAGTACGCCGTATCATCGCAAGGTGATTCTGTATCATAGTCCTCTGGACAAGTCGAGGTGTAGTTGGTCCAGCATGCAAACATACCCGTGGGTTCGCAGTTGAAATTGCTACCGGGAGAACAAGAATACTCGCTGCATTGAAAGTTATTGGATGTGGAATCACAGTGGAATTGCGAAACGCCTGAAGGGCAAGTATGATCGCCACCAGTGCAATCTTGATAAAATGCCTGCAAACAGCCCTTAAACTGAGCCGTGCATTCAAATGATCCAATGCATTTGAACGCATCGCACGAATACGGATGTGCAAGCGAACAAGCATGCTGGAAAGCATGTGATGTGCATAGCTCATATACGGCCTCCGCCCAAGGGCTTGATGTATCGGTGCAATTGCAGAAATCATAGCTTGCTGTCACAATGCAAGGCGCGATATAGTCGCCTTGGCCACAATCGCCGCTGAATGTCGCAGCCAACTTGTTCAATTGCATTCTTGCAACTTGCATCGGATTTGCGGTCTTCGGAGCGGCGATATTGCCAGCAAAGGCAAATGCCAAGTCACTTTGGCTGTTTTGTCCGCTGATGAAAGCTACCATTTTGGCAGCGATCTCATCCGCGATCTTTCCGATTAACTTCCCGTTCATCTCGATTTCCTCCTCCTGCGCTGCAAGGGCACAGGTGCATTCCCGTTTTTTTCGATCTGTTTGGGCCGGGCAGCAAGCTCCAGCTTTGGCTGCTGCTCGGATTCAGCTTGTGCGGAGGCGATTTTCCTCGCTTCCTCAAGCTCGGCCCTTTCTTCATCGGTCAATTTGATTGGCGAAGGCTCGTAACCGGGTTTGGGATTGTGGAAAGGATTGTCCGCAAGCGCTTCCTTCATCTCGTCCAGCTTCTGCGCGGTTTTCTGCATAACGCTGTCCGCGAGCGAAGAAATGAACGCGCGCTCCTCTATTACGGCAACTGTCTGTTGGGCGATGCGAAGCAGTTCGGCGTCCGACAAAGCATTCCTGCCGGGCGGGCGCCACAGCCTTGCGCACACCGCTTCGGCAATCCGGTCAACTTCGGCTTGGGACAGCCTGATCTCGTCCCCCACGACGAGTTTACCTCCAATCTAATTGTATCCTTGGAAATTTGGATTGTCAATAAGTGCAGGTGTTTTTTTATTTTGGCCAACAACCTGTTTCGCTGCGCATGCAGGTTTGAGCTATAATCCGGCTCCAAATGTCGGCTTTCATTGACGGCTTTTTCAACGTGATCAAGCCCGCGGGAATGACGTCGTTCGACGTCATCCGGCGGATTCGGCCGCGGCTGGGCAAGGCGCGCGTCGGCCACGCGGGAGTGATAGACAAGCCCGCAAGCGGGGTGCTGCCGGTCGGCGTGGGGCGGGCGACGAAGCTGTTCGACCATCTTTCCACGTTCACGAAGGACTACTTCGCGTGGCTGGCGTTCGGCGCGACGTCGCCGACGCTGGATTTGTCGTCGGAGCTTGCAGCGGCGCCGGGTGCGCCGCAAAACGAGAGCGAGGCATTGAAACTCGCTTCAAAATTGCTCGACGCGGCGCGCGGTTTCGTCGGGATGATCGAGCAGGTTCCCCCCGCGTTCTCCAACGTCAAGGTCGAGGGCAAGGAGCTTTACCGCTACGAGCTCGCGGCGGAGGAAGTGGACGTCAAGCCGCGCAAGGTGGAAATCGTCAGGTTCGATATAACGCGGTTCTTTTGGTTTGGGGCGGATGGCGGCGGTCTGTCTCCGCTTGACGTACAGGGATTACCCGCAGAGGACGGATCGGAAAAATTCGGGCTGCCGCGCCTTGAAATCGCGCCGGATCGCATGCCCGCGTCGCCGTTGCTGATCGCCGAAGCGGTCATCGAATGCGCGACGGGCGCGTACGTGCGCGCGCTGGCGCGCGACATCGGTCAAAGGGTCGGCGTGGCCGGAGTGCTCGCGTCTCTGATAAGGACGCGCGTCGGGCCTTTCAATTTCGCGGACGCGGTCGCGCTGGACGCGCTCGCGTCGGAGCTTGCGGAGGACAGGGACAAGGCGCTTGCGGCGCATCTGCTTCCCGTTTCCGTCGTCGTTCCCGAATCAAAGCGGCTGACCGTATTTACGGATGAGGGAAGGTCGCTTTCTGCCGGCAACTATATTTTCGCGATTTCGAAACGGCTGCCGGATGCCGTGCGCGCTGGACAGGAATCGGAAGTGTTCGCGCTCCTCGAAGACGGCAGGCTTGTGGCCCGATGCAGCGCCAAGCCTCGCCCGGACAAACCGGAGCTGTTCAAGGTGACGCCCGAAAAGGTGTTTTTGAGCTGACGCGGGCCGCCGCAAGGCTATAATCGGCGCGTGTCCCGCTCCAATCCGTCCGAAGTCAGATACCGGCACTACCTTCGCAAGTTCGTTCACATGGGGCTCGGCGCGCTGGCGTTATCGATCAGGTTCATCCCGCGCGAATGGACGCTGGCCGCGCTCGGCTTCGCCGCGCTGACGGCCTGGATCATCCGGCCGTATTGGCCGGTGGTGATGCCCATGGCGCGGGCGACCGAGCTGCGCGACGGCGTGATGTGGGGCGTCCGGTACTACTTCGGGACGCTTTTTCTGCTGGCCGTTTTTTTCGGGCATCGGCCGGAAATCCTGACGGCGTCGTGGTTCGTTCTGGCGCTGGGCGACGGGCTGTCCGCGACGATCGGCGGTCCCGGCTCGGCTCCCGTCCCGTGGAATCGCACCAAGCGGCTGTACGGGACGCTCGCGTGCTTTGCGGGATCGGCGGCCGCGCTTATCCTCGCGAGGCTTTGGTTTCTGTATCCGCCAGATTTGGAAGGGATTCTCGTCGCGGCCGCGATCGGCTTGGCCGTATCGGTGCTGGAAAGCCTGCGTACTCCTCTGGACGACAATCTGCTGGTCGGATTCGGCACGGCGCTGCTCTGCTCCTGGACGGGCTTCTTTTATTGACGCAATTTGGGATTCGGATGATCCGCCGCGTTTGAACAGCGGGGCAGGGCATTCGTCTAACCGGAGCCGAAGGGCTTGACGCGAGTCCGGCCTTCGCGGGTAGTAAGAAACGGGGCTTCCGCCCCTAATCGGAGGTTTTCGTATGGAATTTGGCGAACACGAAATCAAGCCGGTTTCAAAGCCGGGGCTTTCCGCCGGATGGCGGTTTTTGATCGTATTCCAGTTTTTCGCGATCATCGCGCTGTCGGCCGCGGTGATCTGGCAGATCTCGAAAGGACCGGTGGTTATCCGGGAGCGCGTTTCCGGCAGGGCCGCGCCGGCGTCGTTCGAGACTCCAAAAAAGCAATCCGCTGCGGTGAATCAAAGCTACCAATCGCCGAGCGATGTGTTTTGGATAGCCGATCTCGCGGAAAAGTCGCTTCCGTTTGTTGTCAACATCAAATCGGAAGCGATTCCGGAGGAAAAACCGGAATCCGCGCAAAAACGCCAAGGCGGAGCGCCTTCTTCGCCGTTTTCTCCCAATTCTCCGGGATTTAAAATTCCCGAGGAATTCAAAGAGTTTTTCCCCGATATGCAGTTTCCGGAGGGATTCGACCAGTGGCATAACTTCGACGTCCCGCGCCAAGGCGAAGGCAGCGGTTTCATAGTCAGCGAAGACGGATACATCGTTACGAACGCGCATGTTGTCGCGGACTTCAACAAGTTCACGGTTACGCTTAATGACGGCAAGCAGTACGAAGGCGTGCTCAAGGGCACGGACGACCTGAAAGATATCGCCGTGATCAAGATTGAGGCAGGCGGCTTGCCCGCCGCCACTCTGGGCGACAGCGACACAATCCGTCCCGGCGAGCCTGCGATAGCCATAGGAAGCCCGTTCGGACTTCAGCACACCGTAACTTCGGGGATTGTCAGCGCGGTTGACCGCAAGCCGGCAGATGTGAACATGCCGGAGGATCCGCGCAGCAACGGGACGCTGATTCAGACGGACGCGGCGATCAACCGCGGAAATTCCGGCGGCCCGCTGTTGAACGCGAGGGGCGAGGTTATCGGCGTCAACCAGGCGATAATCCCGATGGGTGAGCGCATCGGATTCGCGATTCCCGTCAACAGCATAAAACGCTCCATCCAGCAAATCATCGAGACCGGCTCCGTCAAATATCCCGGAATAGGAATCAGAATCCGCGACGTTGACAAGACGGTTCAGGAAGAGCTCAAGCTTGAAATAGATTTCGGTATCGTGATCTACGAGGTGACTCAAGGTTCCGCCGGAGACAAAGCGGGGCTTAAAGTGGGCGATGTCATAACCCACATCAACGGAATGGAGGTTAAAACCGGCAACGAGTTGATCAACGAAATCCAGAACCACAACATCGGCGACAAGATTACGCTTACGGTTTATCCGCAAGGCAAGAAACCGGCCAAGAACGTTCTTGTGCTTTTGGGCGAGCTGAATTCGACTGATGCCGCGCCTTGGCGGAGATAGTTGTAATCACCCGGAGCATCTTGAGCGATTTCGCGTACTGAATGCGGGGAGGCGAAAGCCTCCCCGTTTTTTTTAGTCCGTTATTGTAATGCCGAAGACCCGCTCAAACGCGGATATCAAATGTGGACGCAAATCCGATAACGATTTGGTTTCGCCGAGTGCTCCGGACAGCGAGCCGACGGGATGCTCTCTGATTCCGCAGGGCACGATTAGTTCGAAATGGTGCATGTTTGGATTGACGTTGAACGCAAAACCGTGAAACGTCACCCACTTTTTGACCGCGATGCCGATAGCAACCAATTTCGCGTCGTCAACGAATACTCCGGTGAGTCCGGATATCCTGTGCGCCGACAATCCAAAGGCGGACAGTGCGACGATCATCGTTTCTTCGAGCAGCCGCAGGTAGTCGTGCAGCGACAGCCCCATTTCGCGGATGTTGAAAATCGGATACCCGACCTGCTGGCCGGGACCGTGGTATGTCACGTCTCCGCCGCGTTCGATTTGGAACACGCCGATTCCGAATTTAGCCAGGGCTTCCTTCGATGCAAGTATGTGCTGTGCGTCCGCGTGCCGTCCAAGAGTAATTACCGGTTCGTGCTCGACCAAAAGCAGCGTATCGCCGCATTTGCCCGCGATGCGCTTGGCAAGAAACTCCTTCTGAAGCGCCAGCGCATCGCCGTATTTCATCCGGCCGAGATCGATCAGCTTGATGACGCGGTTAACCATCCAAGCGCCCTTGGCCGCGCTACTTCGCCGCGGCGCGCGTAAAATTCAGCTTTCCGCCGGCGATTACGGTTTCGATTTCACGGTCGGAGAGATCGTGGACGCAAAGTATCGTCGTTCCCTTGGTCAAATTCTTTACGACGACTTCCTTGTGCGTGCGAATCTGTTCCGGAGCGTTTTCAATTTTCAGCACGTCTCCCTGTTCGACGGACTCAAAGCACGTCGGATCCTTGAACATCAACGGCAGAATACCGAAGTTGATCAGGTTTGCGCGGTGGATGCGTGCGTAACTTTTGACGATTTTGGCCTCGATGCCTAGAAACCGCGGCGCAAGCCCGGCGTGCTCGCGTGAGCTGCCCTGGCCGTAGTTAGCGCCGCCGACGATTATGCCGCGCCCCGCGGCCTTCGCCCTCTTCGCGAACGTTGGGTCCACGACTTCGTAAACAAACTCGCTGATTTTGGGTATGTTGCTGCGGTAAGGAAGCACGCGCGCTCCGGCGGGCATTATGTGGTCTGTCGTGATGTTGTCCTCGACTTTGAGAAGCACGGCGGCTTCTATATCGTTTGCCATCGGGGGGAACGCGTCGAGCTTAACGATGTTCGGCCCGTAAACAACCTCCACGGATGAGGGATCTTCCGCGGGGGCGACAACCGACGAATCGTCAATCAAAAATTCATCCGGAACCTCGATTTTCGGAAACTCGATGCCGTTCGATGTCGGATCAAAAATCACTCCTTTAAGCGCGCTGATCGCGCAGACTTCCGGGCTGGCGAGATACACATTCGCATCCTTGGTTCCGCTGCGTCCGATGAAATTGCGGTTGAAGCTTCGCAGGCTGTTCCCTCCGGACGGAGGAGCCTGGCCCATCCCGATGCACGGCCCGCACGCGCTTTCGAGGATGCGCGCGCCCGCCGCGATCATCGCAGCCAGCGAGCCGTCCATGCTTATCATTTCAAGCACTTGCTTGCTTCCCGGCGAAACCGTAAACGACAGCGAAGGGGCAACATGCCTGCCTTTAACTATCTCCGCGACGGCACGCATATCTCGGATCGAGCTATTCGTGCAGCTTCCCACGCAAACTTGATCAAGCCGCGTCCCAGCGACTTCGCTTACGGGCACAACCGCGTCGGGGCTGTGCGGTTTTGAAATCAACGGCACCAACTCGCTCAGGTTAATCTCAACGAGCTTGTCGTAATTCGCGTCGGCGTCCGGCTTCAACTCGACAAACGCGTCCTCGCGCTTTTGAGCCTTCAGGTAGGCAAGTGTTTGCGCGTCGCTTGGAAACAGGCTGCAGGTTGCACCGAGCTCCGCTCCCATGTTGCAGATCGTCGCTCTTTCGGTAACAGTCAGGGATTCCGCGCCAGGGCCGTAATACTCGACGATGTAGCCCACGCCTCCCTTGACGGTTTCGCGGCGCAGCATTTCGAGAATCACGTCTTTCGCCGATACCCAGGGCCGCAGCTTTCCCGTCAGCTTGACCCCGAGCACCTTGGGGCAGGGCAGATAAAACGGCCCGCCCCCCATGGCCACCGCGACGTCGAGCCCGCCGGCGCCGATTGCAATCATTCCAAGGCCGCCGCCCGTAGGCGTGTGGCTGTCGCTGCCCAGAAGCGTCTTTCCCGGCGCTCCGAACCGTTCCAAATGTACCTGGTGGCAAATGCCGTTGCCCGGAGGACTGAAATATACGCCGTGTTTGGACGCGACCGTGCGCAGATACCTGTGGTCGTCCGCGTTTTCAAACCCGCTTTGCAGCGTGTTGTGGTCAACATACGACACCGAGCGCTCGGTCTTCACTCGGTCGAAACCCATCGCCTCAAATTGGAGGAAGGCCATCGTGCCCGTGGCGTCCTGCGTAAGCGTCTGATCGATCCGGATGCCGATTTCGGTACCCGGTTCAAGCCTGCCCTCAAGAAGGTGGGCTTCAAGAATCTTGTAAGCGAGCGACTTGCCCATTTGAATCACCTTTTAGCTAAGGTGACGAAATTGTATGCAAACTCCGCCCGATGCGCAATCCGGCGCCTCCGAATCGCGGAAATTCATCGGCAAATACAGGTTTCGCCGGTCTCCAATCAAACCGTGCTTGCTAAAACCGACTGTGGTTCAAAATTGCCGGATGTCTTGCGGCAAGTCGAGGTCGTCCAGCCAATACGCATCTTCGTTCACCGGGCAGGAAAAGAACCGTCCTTCGTTTTCGGGAAACTTGCTCTGGTGGAACCGCAGATAAATGCGCCCGTTTTCCACACCCACGATTTCCACTTTCCCCAGCCTGTGGCTCATCACATAGCGTTGCATCTTGGCAACCCCGCTCATTCGCCGCTTTGCCTGCTCGAAAATGCGCGATCCGCGCATCAGGGGCACCTTGAACGCCTTGTTCCCGGCGATCGGCCGGTTCTGGAAAAGGTAATACGGAGTCACTCCGATGTACGACAGCCTGTTTGCTAGCGCGCAAAGCACGTCGGGATTGTCGTTGATTCCCGCCAAAAGCGGAGTCTGGTTGTGAACGCGGCAACCGGCGCGCCTTAAGTGCCAAATCGCTTCGGTTGCTTCTTCGGTCAGCTCGCGTGAATGATTGAAGTGCGCCATTATGTACACCTGGCAGTCGTTTTCGTTCACTTCCCGCAGCAAAGCATCAAGTTCGGGATCGTCCGTAATCCGATAAGGATTGAACGCGGGCATCTTGCTTCCGATTCGGAGCACTTTCACATGCGGAATCGACATCACCTGCTCGACGATAGTGCGTAGTTTCTTGGTCGAAAGCAGAAGCGGATCGCCTCCCGTCAATAGAACGTTGTCTATTTCGGGATGGTTCCTGATGTATTCGATCCCCGGCGAAACGTCCTTTTTCGCTTCGTCGTTTCCGTGGATGAAAAGCCTCTTTCTGAAGCAAAAACGGCAAAAGCTTCCGCAGATGTCGTTGCAAAGCAGAAGCGCCGTGTTGGAATACTTGTGCTCGCATCCCGGAGCGACGGTGATGCTCGCCTCGTCGCTAGGATCGAGTATCCCGTCCTCGATCAGCTCGTCTTCGTCGGGGATCACAATTCGCATGATTGGATCTTTCGGATCGTTCCAATCGATCAGCGATAGGTAGTAATCGTTCGCTCTGAACGCGTACTTCTCCTGCACCTCCGCCAGCCGTGCCCTGCGCTCTTCCGGAATCGTGTACACCTTCCCGACATCCTTGATGTACTTGACGCCCTGCGGGTGCGACTCAACCCTCTTCCGCTCGGCGGCGCTGTAAAACTTGTCCATAGCCGTCCTCCTTTGGTTTGGTAGTTATGCCTGGGGCAAGCGCCCTTGTGAGCGCCGAGGCTCGTCGGGCAGTTCCGTCCGGCGAAGACGGATTCGTATACGTCGCAGGCGTTTTCCGGCCGCGATTTCACGCGCGGATGGAGAGCCGGCGAAAGAGCGGGAGCTTACTTCGCCATCGGGCATTGTCCCGGTGAAGCCTTATCGGCGCTGTTAATTCATTATACCCGGCCGCGCTCGCGTTTTGCACGCGTTTTTGAGTTATCAATAGATTTTCCCAATATTTTCCCAGGATAATCTCGGAATCGGCATCAAATATAGCGTTTTTCGCATATGAACAGCGCGTTTAAGTTGTTGACCGCGCATATGGCGTGCGCTATAATGCCCATCCCGCGCAAGGAAGTTGTTCCAATCGCGGACCCTGCCGGGAGGCGTAGCCAAGTGGTAAGGCGAAGGTCTGCAAAACCTTTACACACCGGTTCGATTCCGGTCGCCTCCTTTTTTTGATGGGCGGTTAGCTCAGTGGCTAGAGCGCTTCGTTGACACCGAAGAGGTCGGTGGTTCGATCCCACTACCGCCCAAGGAATGCCGTCGGACGCGCCTCCGGGAAACGGCCGGGCGTCCGGCCTGTTTTTTATAGGCCCGAAACCTGGGGATATTGGGCTCCCGCAAATTTTTCCTTAGGGAAGTCCGCCATATATTTCAAGATGGGTGAAGCGATGATTCCTGAAACGTTCAAGTTGGCATGGCCGATTATCGGCATCGCCTCCATAGGGGGGCTTGGTGTCGCCGGTTGGTTGATTGCATTTATATTCGCGCAGCCGAAAGGCAGCGACAAAATGCAGGAGGTCGCGAAAGCGATCCGCGAGGGCGCGTACTCGTTTCTTAAGCGGCAATACACGACGATTGCAATCCTCGCGATCGTGGTTGCGGCGATTTTGTATTTCGTGCCGATTCGGGGAGAAGGCAACGTTCTTATTCCCGGATGGTTGACCGCAACCGCCTTTCTCCTTGGAGCGGCGTGTTCCGCTCTCGCGGGAATGATCGGCATGTACACTTCCGTCGAAGCCAACCTGCGCACCGCCAACGCGGCGATTACGAGTCTCAACAAGGCGCTGCAAATCAGTTTCCGCGGGGGCGCGGTAACCGGAATCGCGGTTGTGGCACTTTCGCTTATCGGCGTCGGCGGGCTTTATCTGCTGGTCAATCTGGTTGCGCCCGATCTGGCGCATGGCAACCAGGCGCCCTTCCTAATAGTCGGGTATGCATTCGGTGCGTCGTTCGTTGCGCTTTTCGCACAACTCGGCGGCGGAATATACACGAAAGCCGCGGATGTCGGTGCGGATATCATAGGCAAGATCGAGGCGGGTGTACCCGAGGACGATCCGCAGAATCCCGCGGTGGTCGCGGATCTAGTCGGCGACAACGTCGGCGACTGCGCGGGCCGCGGCGCGGATTTGTTCGAATCCACCGCCGCCGAAAATATCGGAGCGATGATTTTAGGCGTAATGCTGTATCCGGTGTTCGGGTTGAACGGTATCCTGTTTCCGCTGGCCGCCCGTGCGTTCGGACTCATGGCTTCGATTATCGGCGTATTCCTGGTAAGGACGGCGGAAGACAAGGATCCGATGGACGCGATGAATCGCGCATACGGAATCACGAGTGTTTTTTGCATTGTGGGTCTTGGAATAGCAACGTACACGATGCTCAACACCGAAAGCACACAGTGGCTGTGGCTGTTCGCCGCCGGCGTGATTGGTGTGATAATGAGCTTTGTATTCGTATACCTGACGACTTATTACACGGATCTGCGTTTCGGTCCCGTCAAGCGCATAGCCAAATCCGCCGAAACCGGACATGCGACCGTGATCATCGAAGGCTCGTCGGTGGGAATGGAATCGACGCTTTATCCGGTGATTGCGATCGGGCTTTCGATTCTGCTTTCGTTCCTTTTCGGGCAGCTTGGAATGCCCAGCGCGCCGGGGCTGGTGGCCGGTCTTTACGGCACGGCGATCGCGACAATGGGAATGCTCTCCACGTGTGCGTTCATCCTTGCGATGGACACGTTCGGCCCGATTACCGACAACGCTGGAGGCATCGCCCAGTTTTCCGGTCAGCCGGAAGAAGTGCGCGAGCGCACCGACAGGCTTGATTCCTGCGGCAATTCCACCAAGGCGATAACGAAGGGATACGCGGTGGGCAGCGCGGCTCTGGCGGCGTTTCTTCTCTTTCAGGCTTACATCGAGAAAGTGATTGCAACTTCAGGCGGCGTGATTCACGAGCTGCCGGTTGATTTGGGCGAACCCGCGATTTTCGTAGGCGCGTTCGTGGGCGCGATGGTCGTGTTCGCATTCTGCGCGTTCGCGATCCGGGCGGTAGGCCGGGCGGCGCAGGACATCATCGTCGAGGTGCGCCGCCAGATCAAAGAAAAGAACATTTTCGCCAAAGAGAATCCGGGCAAGCCGGAGTACGGGCCTTGCGTTGACATTGTTACGCGCGCGGCGCTTCGCGAGATGGTTCTTCCAGGCGCTTTCGCGGTGCTCGCGCCTGTTGTCGTAGGCGTGGGCATCCGCATTTTCGCCCAGCTTACGGGGTCGCCCGACGTCTTTATGGGCGCAAAGGCTGCTGCGGCATACCTGATGGTCGTCACTATCGCCGGCGTCGTCATGGCGCTTTACCTTAACAACGGCGGCGGCGCGTGGGACAACGCCAAAAAACTCATAGAAACGGGTGCGCACGGCGGAAAAGGCAGCGATGCGCACAAGGCCGGTGTAACCGGCGACACTGTGGGCGATCCGTTCAAGGATACCGCCGGGCCGAGCCTGCACGTTCTGATGAAGCTCGCGTCGACGATCACGCTCGTTCTCGCAGCGCTGTTCATCGCAGGTTAAATTGAGGTGTACGGGCGGGGTTGATTCCCTCCCGCCAGAAATGCGGGGGCGGATTAACCGCCCCTACTTTTTGTTTTCCGCCTGCGCGGATTTTTCTTCGTCCGTAAGCTTTTTGTAATCCCAATCCACCAGTATTTCGTGGAAAACCACCTTGCCGGTTTCGGTGGAGGTTGCGGCCACGTCCACCCTCTTTCCGTCATCTTCGACGAATGCGGTCACGACCGCGTCCACGGACAGCGCGATTCCGGCGCGTCGAGCCTCGTCAACGGAAAGTGCGTTCGCGTTTTTATCGCTTAGAATTTGATAAAACTCGCGTATTACCGTGTCCGGGGGATCTATGACGACGAACTTGGAGTTTCCAACAAGCACGGAAGTCAATGCCGCGCGGACGATTCGCTCTCTGGCGAGCGAAGTTGCTATTGCGGAATCCTGGCCTGTTGCGCCAACCGCAGGCTCGCCCCCTTGCGCACCCGCGGCCGCGGGCGCGGCATGATCCACCACCGCGAGAACGCTGATTGTTTTGTGGAGATTTTTAAGAAGCGAAGATGAAAGCTCTTTCAAGCTGGCTTCGGATTGCTCTGCGGGTGTCAATGGCGTTTCCTCGCCCTTGTTGCAAGCTCCGAGTGCGAATGTGAGCGCGCACGCGAGCATAGCCGCCGCCGCGGCGGTAACGCGCCTTTTGAAATGCCAGCCCACGCCCAAATTATACTCTCCGGATCCGGGGCGAACGCACCCGGAATGTTTATCGGCGGGGCTCGGAACCGCTTGAATAATGACGCCCGATGCTAAAATCGCAGCGTGGGAGACGGCGGACAAAGCGTGCGAATAGCGCCCGGGCTGCCGGAGGATTTCGATCCGGACCTGTCCTGGGTGGACGGCTTCGTGGCCGAGATCCGGCCGCATTCCTTCATCCGCAGGGCCGACAAGGTTCTTATCCTCGTTCCGAACCAGGTTTACAAGCTCAACGATTCCGGCTTGGATATTCTGTCGCGGCTTCACGGCGGCGCGAAGCTTTCCGAAGTCATGGGGCCGCTCCTTTTGCGCCGCGATGTCCGGCTGGAACTTTTCTATTTCTTCCAGGATCTCCGGGCGATACTGCTCGGCTGCCTCCGCGACGGCGAGGAGCGGATGGCCATCGAAAAAGTGCAGTTCGCGCCGCCGGTTACCGAGCTTCCGGTGCTTTCAGAAATCGCCATTACTTACAAGTGCAACGTCCGGTGCGCGTTCTGCTACGCGGGCAGCTGCCCGGAGCGCGCCGAGACGATGACGCTTGCGCAGTGCAAGCGCGTGCTGGACGTGATTCGGTACGAAGCCGAAGTGCCTTCCGTCAGCTTTACCGGCGGCGAGCCGACTCTTGTCTCGTGGCTTCCCGACGCGGTTCGCCACGCCAAATCGAACGGGATGCGCGTCAATTTAATAACGAACGGGACGATGCTGTCTGAAAGGCTCGTCGGGGAGTTGAAATCGGCCGGGCTGGACAGCGCGCAGGTGTCGATCGAAGGGCCAAGCGCGGAGGTGCATGACGGAATAACGCGGGTCGCAGGCAGTTTCGCGCGCGCGATGCGCGGAATCGCGCGTCTGAATAACGCGGGGATACATGTCCACGCAAACACGACGATAAACCGGGCGAACCTGCAGTATCTGGATGAGCTTCCCGCGCTTTATTCCGAAATGGGGCTGGACCGGTTCAGCATGAACCTGATGATTCCGTGCGGGCACGGCTCCGGCGCGCGCGACCTTTGGGTGAAATACGAGGAAATAGGCCCGGTCGTCGAGCGCATCCGCAAGGCGGCGGAAAATGCGGAACGCAAGTTTATGTGGTATTCGCCGACGCCGCTCTGCATGTTCAACCCGATTCCGCTCGGCCTCGGCAACAAGGCGTGCGCCGCGTGCGACGGGTTGCTTTCGGTCGCGCCTGACGGCGGCGTCCTGCCATGCAGTTCCTGGAACGAGCCTGTCGGGAACCTGCTCATGCAGCCGTTCAAGGAAGCATGGGGCAGCGCGCGCGCGGCGTCGATACGGGCGAAGGAGTACGCGCCGGATGCGTGCCGCGGCTGCGCGAGCTTGACCGTGTGCCAAGCGGCATGTCCGCTGTACTGGGACGCGGTGGGAACGGGGGAGCTGGGCAAAGCAAAGGAGAATATTGAGGTGCAATCATGACCCAAGGTGCTGTCAGTCCCAAATTGGCCGCACTCCGCAAAGCCGAATCGGAAGGCGGAAATCCCGCGCTTGGATTTGTTCTGCTCGCCGCTGGGCTATTGATTCAAGTTGTTTTCATGCACCTTGTTTCCTGGGTCATTGGGCTCGCGCTTGTATTGACGGCAAGCATTTTGCTTCTTCCAAAGGGTGCTTCCAACGCTCCCAAATCGAAGTCCCGCTCGAAGCTGGAATTCGACACGAACGACGGAACGAAGCCGTTCAAAGCGGGCGACTGGGAGGAGCTGGATCCGGCAAAGCTTCCCGCGCTGAAAAAGCTGGTGCAGCAAAGCCGCAAAGTCGGCTCGGCCGGCCTGGGCGGTTGCTACTGGGTGATAGTAGGGATTTGCGCGTTCGGCTGGTTCATGTCCGCGGGATTCAACGAGGGCGGCGGGCTTAATCCGGCGGTTACGTTTGTTTTGTCCAACTTGATCGCGTTTTTCATTCCGCAAGCAGGGGGCGGAGGGGTTACGGCTTGGAGGCCGGAGCTGTTGGACATCAAGCTTGGGGTATTCGAAAACGTTTATCCGATCGTATCCAACGACCCAACGCTTTCAGTCAAGCTGCAGGCGAAGTATTACAGCGAAGTCGGAGGCGACCGGAAAATCCCGTACGACCTTCAGTTGAAGGCCAATTTCAAAGATGCGCCGAAGGAGCTTTACGGCGTCCAGTTCCAGGTTTCGCTGAACAGCGTTCAGGGAACGAACTATCCGTATTTTTACGCGGTCATCGTTGCCGACAGGAGTTACAACCTGAAACAGAAAATGGCCGGCCTCAGGGCGCCGGGGCGCGATATCACGGAATATAAAAACGAAAAAGACGTGAGTATCTGCGTCATCCGTCAGGACCCGGACAGCGGCAAGACCGGCTACCACACCGACAAGGGCGACCAAATGCGCATCGCTGCAAGCGCACTGAACATGTTCGAGCGGCTGCGGCCGAAAGGGTAGTTAGATCCATTTCGCGAGCGGCTATCGCACGAACGCCCCGAACACCCATGCCGCGCCCGGAAGCACGCGGAATTCGATTTTGGATTCGGACGTGAAGTAAAGCTCTCCGTCGAGCGCAAGGTGTTTTATCGCGCCGGGAAGCTCAATCGAAAGCGACTTGCCTTGAACGTATTTCACCGCGGGATGGCGGACGTGCGTTCCCTTGTGGATCAGCGGGAGAAGCACTCCAAGCCTGATTTTCGGAATGTCGCCTACAAGCAAGACGTCGAAAAGTCCGTCGTCAATCCGAGCATCCGGAGCGGCCAGCATCCCGCCGCCGATTTCGCGGTTGTTCATTGCGAGCGCCCAAAGGTATCTGCCCGAAACGTCCGCGCCATCCAGCGATGCGCGGCATTCGAGCGCGGATAGCCGCGGCAGCGTGCGCAGGAACGCGATGTTGTAATCGCGCAGAAACTTGCCGCGCGATTTTTCGCGCGTCGCAAGCGTGGCCGCGTCCAGGCCGATCCCGCCGGAGTTGATGTAGTAATACGGCCCGGCCTTGCACAAATCAACCGCGCGCCATTCCGCGCCTTCGAACATTGTTAGCTTGTCCCGCAGCTGGCCCGGATTGTGGAAGTTGCGGGCGAAGTCGTTTCCGCTTCCGAGCGCGATAACAGCTATTCCGCACTTCGCCGTATCCAGCGCGTTGACGATGCGGTTAAGCGTTCCGTCTCCGCCGGCGGCCATTATCAGGTTGAAGCTGCCCGCGGCGCGAGACGCAGTTTTTTCGAGCTGGTCCAGGTCTTCGGGGCAAACCGTATTAGCGCGGTGGAATACTTTGCGCGCATGTTTTTCGATTTCCGGCTTGAGCGGAAGCTGCGCGGGCTTGATGAATATAAGGACGTCCAGGTCTTTCGCTTTCGCCGGAAAAGGGCAGGGCGGTTTTTTCCGCGCCCCGTCGCGGAAATTCCTCATTTTATTTCGTCCGCGGCCTTGCGGAATTCCGCAACCGCCTTACCGAGCGAGGCGACGGTGTCGCCTGTTACGATTTTTCCAACCATTATGGCCGCTACTCCGGCTTCGGCAAGCGCGGGCAGATCGAGCGGCGAGATGGCTTTTTGAGTCGGAATCACAACGGGAGTATCCACGCACTCGCAAATCCACCGGTATTTCGCCAGGTCTTCCGCGTTTAGTGGTTTCCCGTAATCTTCGGGGTTGATGATGCTCGCTTCAAGCCAGTCCGCGGCGGAATTGTACGCGCCGCGGCAGATGTTCATCAGAACCGGTGATGAGGGAATTTCGGCAATCGCAGGCATCTTCTTTATCGGCAGCCGCCACATCCATGCGGGCATATGGTGCGCATAAATGTCAAAGAATGAAATTCCAGCGTCAAGCATTTCGTTCCAGTCTTCCCTGCCCGCGACGACTTCGCTGCCGGGCATGACGCCGACGGGGATATTCACAGCGTCAAGCACAGCCTGAATCCGCGGCTTTTCCTCGTTCCATCCGCCGAAAAGCGTCCCGCTGGCCCGGTGGGTTACGTTCAGGTGGATTTTGACCATATCCGCGCCGTTGCCGGCGGCCGCTTTCGCAAGAGCGGCGTCGTTTGCGGGAAGGCTGGCGATCAATAGCACCGCGGCATTATAGCAGCCTCTTTAAAAGGGCTTCGCGTAACATTCCGCGACGCAAATA
The DNA here is from genome assembly GCA_039961635.1 of bacterium. Lineage (NCBI taxonomy): Bacteria > bacterium. Next base: position 55,067 of record JABRWB010000039.1, on the reverse strand, counting down.
CTCACTTTTCAAACCTCGCATTTGGCTATATAATGCCCGAGGCTGATGCCCAAATAAAGCGTTTTGCCGGGGCCGGGAATTGACAGCGAACAAAAAAACTTTGAGCGGGAACGGCGATACGTTCCTGCGACATATCATCGACGCCAGTCCGGATATCATTGCTGTCCGCGACGCGGACGGCAGGATAATCCTAGCCAACGCAAAATATGCGGGTTTTTTTGGAATGTCGCCATCGCAATTGGAGGGAAAGCGCGTTAAGGAACTTTCCATCCAGACCGGCTGGTCGCAGCCGCTTGTGGAAAAATGGCTGGCGGAAGACAGGCAGGTAATATCAAATGGTCAGCCCCTGCTGGCATTGGAAAACGTCACTCACAAAAACGGCGAAACCCGGAAATACCGAACCCTGAAGCAGCGCATCGAGGGCGAATCCGGAGAAAAACTCGTTTTGATGCTCTCCGTAGATTTGACGGACGTGATTAAAACCGAGTCCGAGTTGATTGAAAGCGAAAGACTTTATCATTCGCTTTTTACACATATGCTCAACGGTTTCGCATATTGCCGCATGGTTTATGAAAACGGAGTTCCGGAGGATTTTGTTTACTTGGCGGTTAATGATGCGTTCGAAAAACTAACCGGGCTAAAAAACGTTGTTGGGAAACGGGTGACGGAAGTGATTCCCGGCATAAGGGAAACCGATCCCGAGCTTTTTGAAATATACGGCAGGGTGGCCAGTTCCGGAGTTCCCGAGGTCTTTGAAACCTACGTAAAGTCGCTTGACATGTGGTTCGCGGTTTCGGTTTACAGCCCTCAAAAAGAGCACTTTGTCGCGATTTTCGACGTGATAACCGAACGCAAGCGCGCGGAGCGGTTGCTGATTGAAAGCGGCGAAAAATTCAAAAGCATCATTTCCTCATCGTCCGACGCGATTTTGTCGTGCAAAGACGATATGACTATCGAATTATGCAATTCCGCGGCTGAAAAGATATTCGGGTACGCGGAGAACGAGTTGATAGGCAAAAGCCTTGCCGAGCTTTTGCCGATCAGATATCGGGGGAGGTTGGAAGAGCAGTTTAAACGGCTCCCGGAATTCGGGAAGCAGGCCTTTTCCAAAAAGCCTGTGGAAATTGAGGGTATAAACAAAGATGGCACGGAGTTCGCTATCGAGTTGTCGCTTACCCATCGCAGGTCAGGGGAAAAGGATTTTGCAACGGCGGTTGTCCGCGACGTGACAGGCCGAAAGCTGTTGGAAAATCAGCTTTTGCAATCTCAAACACTTGAAGCGATAGGCCAACTTGCGGGCGGAATTGCGCACGATTTCAACAACCTGCTTACCGGGATTTTGGGCTTTGCGGAGCTGGCTATGGCCAATCTGGATCCTGCGAGCCAAGTTTTTACCGATCTTGAGGAAATCCGCTCGGCCGCCCAGCGCGCCGCGGATTTGACCTCGCGCATACTCGCGTTCAGCCGACGGCAAATATTGGATCCCGTAGACTTGGATTTGAATAATCTGCTGGAATCCACCACGAAACTTCTTAAGCGCGTTATCGGAGAAAACATCGAACTCGAAGTAATATTCGGTCACCGCCTGGGCAAGATCCACGCGGATCCAAGTCAGGTTGAGCAAGTCGTGCTAAATCTTGCCACCAATGCGCGCGATGCGATGCCGAACGGCGGTCGGCTGACGATAGAAACGGAGAACATTGTAATCAACGGCGTTTACAACGAGTCTCACCCTTGGTCGCCGCCCGGCCGCTACGTCCTGATGACTGTGTCCGACAGCGGATTTGGCATGTCGCGTGAAGTGATGGAGCACGTTTTCGAGCCGTTTTTTACAACGAAAGAGGTCGGGAAAGGAACCGGGCTGGGTCTTGCGTCGGTGCACGGCATAGTTTCGCAGCACAACGGCTTTGTTCACATATACAGCGAAGAAGGAAAGGGAACCACAGTAAAGGTTTATTTCCCGATTGTGGAGCGAAGCGCATCCAGCGTGGGAACTAAAATAGAGGAGCAGATACGGGGCGGAAATGAAACTGTTTTGGTTGCGGAGGATGAAAAACTGCTTCAGAACATGGCGGTCAGGTTGCTAACAAACAAGGGCTATAAAGTCCTGACGGCGGCGAATGGATTGGAAGCGGTTCGAATTTACCAAGAAAACGCCGACAAGATAGATTTGGTTATCCTAGATGTTGTCATGCCGGGCATTGGAGGTCCGGACGCTTTGGACAGAATACGCGGCATCAAACCCCAAGTCAGGGCGCTGCTTGCCAGCGGTTACAGCGCTGAAACACCGCAAATCAGGCTTGCGCGGGAACTCGGAGTGGAGATGTTGGCCAAGCCGTATAATCCCGACCTCTTGCTTCGCAAGGTGCGCGAAGCACTGGACAAACCACCGTGCGAGCAGCAAAACGATTGAGTCACCGGAAATTGAAATTCAACCCGCGGCCCTTTTCCAGCGCCTTCTGAAACACGGCGCGAGCAACGCTTAAATCTTGAATTGCCAGTCCCACGCTCTTAAAGAGCGTGATTTCGTCGTTGGATGTGCGTCCGTCAACTTTGCCAGAGACAACTTCCCCAAGCTCCCCGACGACCGCATTCCAGTTCCATTTACCCTCGTTTGCCGGAATGATGAAATCGCCGGCTTCCGCCTTGCAGGAAGCAACGTGGTCGCAGACGATGCGAGATCTGACCACCGTTTCGGTATCTATCTCGCGCATGTTCGCGGTGTGGCTGCCGATGCCGTTGATGTGCACCCCGGGCTTAAGCCAGTCGGCCGAAATTACAGGCTCGGCCGAGCTTGTCGCGAGAGTGAGAATGTCCGCTTCACGCGTAGCGGCTTCTGCGCTTTCCGCGACCGATGTTTGAATCCCCGTCAGCTTTAATATCCCCTCGGCGAATTGGTGTTTCATTTCCGGCGGATCCAAGCTGTGGACGATGCATTTTTGCAGCCCCTGCGCGGCGGCCGCAACCGCCCAGGCCTGCGTGCGCGCCTGTACGCCGGTTCCGAATACGACATGCACCTTCGAATCCGCGCGAGCCATGTGTTTTGTCGCGACGCCGCTCGCGCCGCCTGTGCGCATCGCCGTCAGAAATCCGCCTTCCATTATGCAAACCGGGTCGCCGGACGCTTTATCGAGAAGCACAATCGTTCCGAGCACGTTTGGAATACCGAACTTGGACGGATTTTCCTTGTAAACCGTGACGATTTTCGCACCGAGTGCGCCAAGATCGGGAATAAGCGCGGGCATGAAAAGGGCGAGACCGCCTTCGTCTTCAACCTTTATCGGGGTACGCGTCGGCATCACCGCCTTCCCCGCGGACAACGACGCGAACGCGGGTTCGAGAATTTCAATCGTCGTGTGCATGTCCAGAAGCTCCTGGACGTCTGTGCGCGAAAGAATCAGGGTCATCTTCCCCTCCGGCGAGATTGCGCGGGCGCTCGGCCCGCACGTGAATTATCGCAAACCTATCGGGATTGGTCAATCAACGGAGGACGCGTTACGGGGTAATGTTTCCAAATGAGATTTGAGCGGCAAAAACAGGACCGGGCTAGTTGGCGAAAGCCCCGGTTTCGGGTGCGTTGCCGCCGCCATGAGTTATCAAACCTATCCTTCCCGGCGGCCAAAATATAAACAGTGCACGTCCCTGGATGTTTTTTATCGGCAGGAAACCCCAGGCATGGCTGTCCTTTGAGTTGTTCCTGTTGTCGCCGAGCACAAATACGCTGTCGGAAGGAACAATTTGCTCTTCAAGGTAATAATCCGGCGGAGACTGAATATACGGCTCGTCAAGCGCCACGCCATTTACCCATACGGTACCATCGTGCACCGCAACCGTATCCCCCGGAAGCCCGATTACGCGCTTTATATAGTCTTTTTCAATTTGATTCGCTCCGGCTTCGGGCGGTGGATGAAAGATCACAACATCACCGCGCTTCAGTTCTCCGAATTTAAGTGAAAACGAAAGCTTATCGGCGATAAGCCGGTCGTGAACCAAAAGTGTCGGCTCCATTGACTTGCTGGGAATGTAAAATGCGGCCACAACGTAGCTTCTCAAGAAAAGCGCGATTAAAAGCGCCATTACCAATGTGGGTATCCAGTCGTATATTACGGCTTGGAAATGGCTCGGATAAAACGCAAGCTCTGCCCGGACTCCTTGGTCGCTTGAAATGCGGCAGATTCCCGGCCGCGAAGCGCTGACGATTTCCAGGGAATACTCACTTTGACCGGGCGGGAGGGTTACCGACCGGATGATTTCTTTTGCGGAAAAGCTGCCGCGCGAAATTTTCACAGTGTCGGGTTTGGAAAGTGGCGCAGGATAGGTTATCCGCATTCCGGACTTGCTTGTGCCATTGGAGCGGATGCGGCTGGGATTGAATTCCACCTTGGGCCGACTGCTCTGTTCCTTTGGTGCGCGCTTTTTAAACATGGCTGACTATTGCGCCTTCGGCTCCCGCCTGCGTTCCTTGAGCGATGTCGCCTTTCCTACTCTGTCCCGAAGGTAGTAAAGCTTGGAGCGCCTTACCCTGGAATGTCTGAGCACTTCAATTTTGGAAACCTTTCGAGAATGAAGAAACCAAGTTTTTTCGACGCCGATTCCGCTGGAAAGTTTGCGAACGGTGACGGTGCGCGAAAGGCCTTTGCCGTGAATCCTTATAACGGTGCCTTCAAAAACCTGGACGCGCTCGATCTTTTCTTCCTTCTTTTCCTTTCCTTTTGCGGCTATCCTGTGGATCTTCTTAAGACCGGCGGCCGCGCCCGGCGCTTCTTCATAAATATTCACGTGAACGCGTACGATATCGCCGGGAACGATATCCGGCAACTCATCCTTGCTCAAGCCCTCGTCATAGGCCTTGAGCTTGTGATACCACTTTTCCTTGCTGTGATCCAACACCTTGTCAACCATCGCACACCTCGTTTGCCGCAATGCGGCAATTGAAATAATCCGACGCACTTAGGCGCCTATGAGTTCACTTCCGGCCGCAAAAATCTGCGGCAATACTTTTCCCACAGGTCGGGGCGCTTGATTCTCGTGACCCGCAACGACTGCCAACGCCTCCACCTTTCAACGGTCGCTTTGTTCCCGGTCAACAAAATTTCGGGAACCCGCCATCCTCGAAAGTTCTCCGGCCTCGTGTAGTTCGGGAAGTCAAGCAAGCCGTTGGAAAAACTTTCCGACTCATGGCTTCCTTCATTTCCAAGTGCTCCCGGTATTTTCCTCGCAATCGCGTCCACAAGAGCCATTGCGGGAAGCTCTCCGCCGGACAGAATGTAATCTCCAAAGGAAATTTCCTTGTCAACGAGCACATCGAGTACCCGCTGGTCGATTCCCTCGTAGCGTCCTGCAATCAGCACCAGGCATTCCTTACCGGCAAGTTCGTCCACAAGTCTCTGGTTCATCAGTTCCCCTTGCGGGGATAGGTAAACCACATACGGCTTGCAGCCCGACTTCTGGTATACATCTTCGACGGCTGCAAATACCGGTTCGGGCAGGAATACCATACCCGGCCCGCCTCCGAACGGCGAGTCGTCCACGCTGCGGTGGGAGTCCGTAGTGTAATTCCTGAGATCTACAGATTCAAAGTGCAGCTTCCCGGCTTCGATGGCGCGCCGGACGATTCCGAATTTTCCGACCTGTTCGGTCAGCCCGGGAAAGATTGTAACGATGTAAATCTTCATTTTAGGGCTCTTGGGACTAATTGCCGACGTAGTCGGTCACCACCAGTCTGCCCCCGGGCAGATCGACATCGATTACAGCATCCCCGGAGAACGCCAAAAGTATTTCGCCGCGGACGCCTTGGATTTGAAGAACAGCGCCGGCTGCCGTGAAAAACACGTCTTGCACGAACCCAAGCTCGGCCCCGCTTTCATTGACGGTGCAGAGTCCCACCAACTGCCATGGAAAAAACTCGCCATTCGAGCGGGGAGGCACAAGCGACGCCGGCGCTTCCACCAGCCATCCAGACATACCGGAAGCGACATTTCGATTAGGAACGCTTGGCGTGCTTAACAAAAAGTCGGTTCCGCGAAGCGACACTTTTGGATGGCGAACGATGACCGCCTCGCCTGTAATCTCGTCGCTAAGAATGAAGTAAGCGTAGCCCTGAAGCGTGGCCGGTCTGTCCGTCACATATTCGCACTTCAATGTACCACGGACCCCGTGAGCCCCTTTCACACGGCCCAATACAACAAGCATGTCAACTCAAAAGCTCTACGGTGATCCGCTTGTTTTCCCGCCCAGCGGCCGCCTTGACCAGCGTTCGAAGGGCATTGATGATCCTGCCTTCACGGCCGATCACCTTTCCGATGTCGTTTTCGTTCACCCGGAGTTCCAGGATCGCAGCGCGTTCACCTTCGACTTCACGAACGCTGATCTCGTCCGGGTTGTCAACGATCTTGCTTACCAGCGCAATCAGAAGTTCCTTGTAATCGGTCATCGAAATTCCTCCTTGTACCGTGCGCGTAACTAGGATGCAGCTTCGGCCTTGCGGGCCTTGCCGGTTTTAGTACCGGGAAGGTACTTAGCGGCAATGGGGACGTCGGTGTGGTTCTTGATAAGCCGAGCGACCGTTTCGGTAGGTTCCGCGCCGTGCTCGAGCCACCAGCGGATGCGCTCGGAGTTGAGCTTAACTTCCTCCGGATCTGCATGAGGATTAAGGAAACCGACTTCCTCCAGATACTTCCCTTGGCGCGGCGAGCGTTGCTCCTTCGCGACAACGCGGAAGTACGACTGCTTCTTCTTGCCTACCCTAAACAGCCTCAGCTTGACAGCCATTTCCTAAAAACCTGCCTATGAATGACATGACACGCCGCAAGTCCGGCAAACACCTCTTGCCCGACGTGAGCCTTACATTATACATCCGAGGAAAACAAATGTAAATAGCAAGGATTCAGAAGAAGCTCTATCCTTTTCATTAAGACGGATTTGAGGGTTCATCGAGCCGAAGCCTATTATATTGCCGTCGGATTACTGTCTCGCCCGAATACCGTGTTGATTGAAATGCGGATCTTTAGACGACGCGCGGAACTTGCACCGGCGGCCAACCGCAGCATTTTTTCCTTGCGGCTTTGCCCCGTCCCGTTCAATTGCCTTTTTTGACAGCAGTGGAAAGCTGCGCATTACTTGCCGTTGCCCGATACTATTTACGAGTGGCTGATGCCGCCCGCATCGGTCTCGGATTTCAATTTTAAAGTTCAAACGCCGGAGGTGGATGCCGCGCCGGCAAGTAAATCGCGCAGCCAGGTGCACCAATCTTCCATCCCCTCTCCAGTTTTGGTGGAAAGTGGAAAAACTGGCGCTTCGGGATTGAGAAGCTGCAGGTGAGCGATCACGTCCGCAAGGTCGAAATCCAAGTATTCCAGCAGGTCGGTTTTCGTTATCACGCTCGCGCTTGCCTGCCGGAATACGCGCGGATACTTTTCCACCTTGTCGCCGCCTTCGGTTGTGGAAAGCACCGCGATGCGGTAGTCCTCGCCGAGATCGAACCCGCCCGGACATACGAGATTGCCTACGTTCTCAATGAATAAACAGTCCAGCGCGTCCTTGTCGAACTCCTGCAGCGACTCGCGGATCATGTGCGCCGTCAGGTGGCAGCTGCCTTCGGTATTCAGCTGGACGACGGGTACGCCGCGGGCCGCCAGTCTGTCGGCATCCCGCGTCGTGAAAAGGTCGCCGACGATTGCGCCGAACCGCCACTCGCCTCCCATCCGGTCGAGCGTTCTTTCGAGCAGGCTGGTCTTGCCGCTTCCCGGGCTGCTCATCAGATTTAGCGCCACGACGCGGTAATCCGCCAGCATCTGCCGCACTTCGGTTGCGACGAGGTCGTTTTCCTCATTCACAGCACGCATAACCTTAACCGTAACCATCCGCACCTCCGCTAACAGGGCATTCGAGCAGGAAGAGAATACTACGACGATTACTCGCCTTCGACCTCGGACAGATAAAACTCGTTCCCGCCATCCACCCGTACATTCAAGCTACCACATTTCGGGCAGACAGGCCAGTAGTCCCGGGTTTCGAATGGCGCGCCGCATTCCCGGCAAACCGCCGGCGCGGGTTTTTGTTCGATTACCATTAGTGCTTCAAGCAGATCGCCCGCCTTTTGGTGCATATCAAAGGCGAATCGAAGAGCTTCGATGTTCACGCCGCTCACCGCGCCGACGACTACGGTGAATCGGGCCACTTTCGCGATTCCGTTTTCCGCAGCCGCGGATTTGACGTGAGAAACGATGTTTTCCATCAGGCTGAATTCGTGCATTTTCCCAGCCCGCGGAGCGCGCTACGCGTTCGCGGCCTCCGAGAGCGCGCCAAGTACTTCCTTCACCATCGCGCACGCGTATTCGCACTGCTCGCGAGATACATCGAGATGCAGGACCAGCCGGATGCGCACCGGACTTATCGTGAGACAACGAACGCCGCGCCGCTCAAGCGCCTGCCGGATGATTTCGGGATCGTACACGCCTTTTGCAAACTCCACTATCAGAATGTTTGTATCGGGTTCGATCGGAAATACACCGCGAAACTCGGAAAATGCAGCGTGCAGCATTTTCGCATGCTCGTGATCTTCCGCAAGCCGCGCTATGTTGTGGTCTAGGGCATACAGCCCCGCGCCCGCAAGAATCCCTGCCTGGCGCATACCTCCGCCGAGATATTTTCGGATGCGGTGCGCGTACGCGATGTGGTCGCGCGATCCCGCGATCAGAGATCCGACAGGGCATCCGAGCCCTTTCGACAGGCAGACGCTTACCGTATCTCCGGGCTTTGCAAGTTCGTCCAGAGCGATTCCGGTCGCGACATGCGCGTTCCACAGCCTCGCGCCGTCCAAGTGAAGCGCCGAGCCGCGCAAGTTGCAAACTTCTTTAACGGCAATTATTTCATTTTGGGGTAGGATTGCGCCTCCAGCGCGGTTGTGCGTGTTTTCAAGCTCGACCAGCGATGTCCGGGGAAAGTGGCTGTTTGAAGCGTCGTTCATGGCAGCGGCGACTTCGTCCGCAGTGATCAACCCGTGCTTGCCTGCAATCGTCTTGCAGATGATGTGCGAAACCGCCGCCGGCGCGCCGCCCTCGTAATTCAGGATATGGCATCCGGCTTCGCAAATCACCGCGTCGCCGGGCCTGGTGTGTACTTTCAGTGCGATTTGGTTGGCCATTGTGCCGCTCGGAACGAAAAGTGCGGCTTCTTTGCCCAAAAGCTCGGCCACGCGCTCCTGAAGCCGAAGCACCGTCGGGTCGTCGCCCAGAACGTCGTCGCCCAGCGGCGCCTTCATCATCGCTTCGTACATCGCGGGCGACGGGCGCGTCACTGTGTCACTTCGCAAGTCCACCGGCCGTCCGCCGGGAGGATTGTTTGGAATCATATTGCTCACCGGGGAATTGTACCTCTCTCATAGGACAATACAATAATCTGCTATATTGGATTCCCATTAACGAAAGGAGAATGCGATGAATGAAATCGAGCATATCGAGATACCGACGTCGGATATCAAGGGCAGCATGGAGTTTTATTCGGCTGCGTTCGGATGGAAATGCCGCGAAGTGGAGGGGATGAACTACGGATTTTTCAATCCGGAAGGCGGCCCGGCAGGAGGTTTCGATCCCACCGCGATGCCCGGAAGCGGAATTACGCCGTACATCCACGTGGAAGACATCGAAGCTACGCTGGTCAAAATCGAGAATCTCGGCGGCTCGGTCGTGACGCCCAAAACCGCGATAGGCGGAGATATGGGTTTCTTCGCTTTATTCCACGATCCGCAAGGAAACAGGCTTGGCCTTTGGTCCAAAACATAACGCCAGTTTTTGGATGCCGGCTTTTTTTGCCGGTTCCAAAGCCGAGCGCCAATTAAAATGCACGGGCATTTCAGTTACCGCCTCCGCCTCGGCCCCTTGGGGATGTTCGTGATCGGCACCGCGGCCGCCGACGATCCGCCCTCTTCTTCCTTGCCATGGCAGTTCTTGTATTTCTTGCCGCTCCCGCAGGGGCATGGGTCATTGCGTCCAACCTTTTCCACCTTGCGCCGGAAGGTGCGCTGGCGGCCCTGGACGCCCGCCTCGCCGCTGGAATATCCGGCGATGTTGTAGGCGCTCTTTTTCTCTTGTTCAGGCTCCCTAACCCGAACCCGGAAGATCTTGCTTACGACGTCCTTTTGAATCGTCGCTTTGAGCGTCTCGTAATGGTCAAACGCTTCCTTCGCATATACGGCGACGGGATCCTCCTGGCCGTATACCCGAAGTCCAATCCCTTCGCGCAGATGGTCCATCACATTCAAATGATCGATCCAGTGTTCGTCGATGCTGCGCAACGTCAAGTATCGCTCGAGTTCGCGCATAATTTCCTTGCCGATTTCAAGCTCTTTGGCTTCATATATGTCATTGGCAAGGTTGCAAAGAAGCGCGACCAACTCGTCGGCCGATTTGTCCTTTAGTTCATCCGCGTGGAAACTGTCCGGCACGGGAATAGTCAGATTCAATTCACGCCAAAGGCCTTCAATGTCTATCAATTCCTTTCCGCGTTCTGACTGGTGGATGTTCGAATAAACCACGTCGGTTATGGCGCTCTCTATGAAGCCTACAACCTGTTCACGCATGTCCGCGCCTTTCAGGATGTTTTCGCGGTCGGTGTAAATGACGCTTCGTTGCTTGTTCATCACGTCGTCGTACTGGAGTACGTGGCGGCGGATGTCAAAGTTGCGGGCCTCCACCTTCTTTTGGGCGCGTTCGATGCTCATCGTGACGATGCCGGCTTCTATAGGCTGATCTTCGGGAACATTCAGGCGGTCCATCCAGCCCTGAAGCCGGTCCATCCCGTATAGGCGCATAAGGTCATCTTCCAGGGAAAGGAAAAAGCGGCTCTCGCCTGGATCGCCTTGCCGTCCCGAACGGCCGCGCAGCTGATTGTCGATGCGCCTTGATTCATGGCGCTCCGTTCCGAGGATATAAAGACCTCCGGCATTTATAACGACTTCGCGCCCATGCCTGCATTCTTCTTCGTATTTTTTTGACAGCGCCTCGACTTCCGCTTCGTTTTCGGGAGCCATTGGATCAAGCCCGCGCTTGAACAAGTCGTATCGCGCGAGGAACTTCGCGTTGCCGCCGAGCACTATGTCGGTGCCGCGGCCGGCCATATTCGTTGCAATGGTCACCGCGCCTGCTCGACCAGCCTGCGCCACTATGTACGCTTCCTTTTCGTGAAATTTGGCATTCAATACTTCATGTGGGATTCGCTTCGCCGCCAGATATTTTGCCAATTTTTCGCTGTTCTCGATGGTTATCGTGCCCACCAAAACCGGCTGTTTTTTGGCGTGGCATTCCTCAATTTGCTTGATTATCGCCTCGTATTTTGCTTTTTCCGTTTTATAGATAACGTCGTTGTGGTCTTTGCGGATCATCGGCATGTTGGTCGGAATGACGACGACGTCGAATCCGTAAATCTTTTTGAATTCCTCCTCTTCGGTCTTAGCAGTGCCGGTCATTCCCGCCAGCTTGTGGTAAAGGCGGAAATAGTTTTGCAATGTAATCGTTGCCAGAGTCTGTGATTCGCCGGCGACCTTGACGCCTTCTTTGGCTTCGATGGCCTGGTGAAGCCCGTCCGAATAACGGCGGCCGAACATCAGGCGGCCGGTGAACTCGTCCACGATTATCACCTGGCCGTCCTTAACGATGTAATCCTTGTCGCGTCCGAACAGTGCATGCGCGCGTAGAGATTGCTGAACCGCGTGCGCGAGATCCTTGTGGTCGAAGTCGTACAGGTTGTCGATGCCGAGCATCGCTTCCACGTTTTTTTGACCTCGACTTGTCAACGCTACGGTTTTCCCTTTTTCATCATACTCGTAGTCCCAACTGACTTCTGAATCGTCCCGATGCTTTTTGGATTCAAGCTGTTCGAAAATGTCCTTGGGCCTGTCTTCGCCGGTAATGTTCTTCGGCTTGAGCCGCCGGACGATGGAATCTACGCGGGAATAAATCGAAACGTCCTCGTTCGAGCTGCCGGAAATGATAAGAGGGGTGCGCGCTTCGTCTATAAGTATGCTGTCCACCTCGTCCACGATTCCATAGACGAGGTCGCGTTGCACCTTGTCCTCCGCCCGCATCACCATATGGTCGCGGAGGTAGTCGAACCCGAACTCGTTGTTCGTACCGTAGGTTATGTCGCAGCGGTACGCGTTGTATCGCTCTTTCTTGTTCTGGTCGTGCAGGATGCAGCCTACCGTAAGCCCCATCATTTCGTAAATTGGACGCTTCCACTCCGCATCGCGGCGGGCCAAGTAGTCGTTGACCGTGATCACATGCACACCGAGGCCGGTCATTCCGTTCAGCGTCGCGGCGAGCGTCGCGACGAGAGTTTTGCCTTCCCCGGTCTTCATCTCCGCAATGCGGCCTTCGTGAAGGACTATGCCGCCGATCAACTGCACGTCGAAGTGGCGCATGTTCAGGGTGCGGACGGCGCACTCCCTGGTAAGTGCGAAAACCTCCGTCAAATGCGAGCCAAGTATCCTGTCGAGTTTGTTGTGTTCCGTCTTGTACCTGGGATCCTCTTTTGAAACAAACAATGCGAGCTTCGAAACCTCTGCCCTGATTGCATCCCTTATTTCAGACGCCCGCGCCGTGATTTGCTGGTCGGTCATCTGTTTGATTTTGGATTCAAGCGCGTTAATCGGCTCGACCTGCTTTCGCAAGCGGGCGATTTCCCGTTTGTTGGTATCAAAAATAGCGCCGATTATGTCAACCATTCATTCACCATTGCGCCGAGCGAACAAACCGGAGCCAACCTTCTCCGCTTCAGGCACAAACAATTAGTTTACCATTGCGGCAGTAGGCGGGCAATTCCAAATTGCTGGGCCAATTTGCGCTTATAGCGGAAGCGGGTTAATGCCACTGCGGGTTCTGGAATTGTTTTTGAATTCAGTGAGTGCCGTGAGGGGGCTCGCCGACGTGTATATCGCCCCAGTCCACCCGTCCTTCGCGCCTGGGCCACTTGATTCCGGGTTCGTCGCCGTAACCGATTAAGACGCAGCCAATCAGCCGCCTAGTTTCGCCGAAAAACTCGTCCACACTTTCACGAATCAATTGTTGCGCCGCCATATACAGGCTTGCCAGGCCTTCCGCGGTTGCCGCAAGCAGAATGTTTTGCGCCGCCATTCCGCAACTCACTGTTCCCCACTCCCCGCCGTCGTCCTTGTCGCTGTAAATCACGATTGCGGCGGGAGCATTTCCCAGGTTGAGGTAGAACGGCGCGCGGAGCTTGACACCCTCTTCTCCATAAATTTCCTCGATTTTGGGTTTCAACTTATCCCAGATCGGCCTGCAAAGGATGGCGAACTCGTCCATTTTTCGTCCAGTCAGAACGTGAAAAAACCACGGTTGCCGGTTGAGTGCAGACGGCGCCCAAAGCCCGGCTTCGACAATACGGTCGAGCGCCTCCACCGGAACCGGCTCGGGCAAAAATTTGCGCACACTGCGGCGCGCAAATAGCACCTTATAAAATGCGTCGGAGTTTAAATTCATTTCGGTCATCCTTGCACCTCGATTCGATTGTAGCCCAGCATGCCGGAACCTGCGAAGCGGAAAATGCCTTAAACCTGAACTTCATTGGTTCGTGTGGTAATATTTGCCCGGCTTCCGGTTTTGCCGGCAGCCGCATGGCGTATGACAGAAAAACGCTTTTCACCAGAGACCGTTCCTGCAAACCTTGTAACGATTTCCGATTTGGACGATTCCGCGTTGTTTCTTCTAATTCGAGAGTCGCGCGCGGCTTTTGGTTGGCTGACAGAGCGAAGTTTGGCTCCTTTCAAATCGCCATTTGCAGAGCTTTTGCGCGGCGCAATCGTTCACCTTGCGTTTTTCGAGCCTTCCACAAGAACGCGGGTCAGTTTCGAAACAGCTTCGCTGCTGTTAGGCGCGCAAGTCATCAATTTCGGCGGCGATTCCACAAGCGTAGTCAAGGGCGAATCGCTGGAGGACACCGCCGCCACGCTTGGGGCGATGAATCCAAGCGTTTTCATCGCAAGGCATCCTCATACCGGGGCGGCTGCAAAGCTTGCGGCGTACCTGGAATGCCCGGTCGTAAATGCAGGGGACGGACGCGGACACCATCCGACGCAGGCTCTGCTGGATGCGGCGACGGTGAATCTTTACAAGCCCATTTGGAAAGAAAGTCGCCATGTCGCCGTGAATCCCGGCAGATTTACCAGAATTTTTAACACTCATCGCGGGGCAAAAACGATAGGTCGGCAGGCCGGCAAGCAGCAGGCGTTTTCACCCCTGAAAATACTGATTTGCGGGGATGTCAAGAACTCGCGCGTCGCGCGCAGCAATGCCGAAATTTGGACAAGGCTCGGGCACGATGTCACGCTCGCCGGGCCGCCCCAGCTTTTGCCTTGCGGATCACCATATCCGGGTGTCAAGCTTTCCGAAGTATTCGACGAGCATTTGGAGTCTGCCGATGTTGTGATGATGCTCCGAATTCAAAAAGAGCGGATTGCCGGCGGAGCGGCTGGTTTACGGGATTTCAGATCGGCTTACGGTCTGACGCGCGGAAGATTGACGCGACTCAAGAAGGATGCGTTAATCCTGCACCCCGGCCCATGCAACCGCGGGATTGAAATAGACTGCTCGGTTTTTGAGGATGGACGTTGCGTTATTCGCGGACAGGTCCGAATGGGTGTAGCCGTTCGAATGGCTGTGTTGGCGATGCTGCTTGGAAAACTTGAATAATCTTTAACGCGAGATATAAACTGTTTTGACTATTGCGGAAATAAACGAACTCATCAAATCAATGTCAATCGAAAATGCGAGCGAAGCGTTAAGGGCGGCTTGCAGGATTCGCCTTTTTGCGAAATCGCTTCACGGGCAAGGTGAACCCGGCGATATTTCAGGAATCGTCGAGTATCTTTGCGCTGCGCTCAAGTCCGACATTCCGGCCGCGGCGTCCATCGCGGCTGAAGCGTTAGGCGAACTGGGCCAATTGGCGGCGGATTCCGTCGCGGCGCTGATTGTTGCTATGGAATGCAATTGCGCAGAAACAAGATGGTCAGCCGCCGAAGCGCTGGGCAAAATCGCGCCGCAAAACGAAGCCGCTGTCGTTGCGCTTACAAATGCGCTTGCCGATGAAAATCGCACGGTAAGAATCGCGGCGGCATGGTCGCTGAAAAAGCTGGGTTCATTCGCCCAAGCTGCGGTCCCTGAATTGACAAAAGCGGCTCAATCCAACGATTCGATGTTTCAAAGAAGAGCCATTCGCGCTCTGGGACGGATCGGAGGCTGCGCTGTTTCCGCATTGCCAATACTCAGGACTATGCTTTCAGATGCGGAAAGAGCGGAGGGACGCGACGGCGAATTGTTGCGCCACGTACTCGAAATTGCGATTCACGAACTGGATGAAACAGCGGATTGAGCAATTCAGCGTATCTCGAAGTAGGTAAGACCGGCGCTGGTGATGACCAAATCGAGGGCAAAGTCGAAAGGAACCTTGTTAAGGTCTATCGTAATCAGGCCTTCGCCGAAACCCGAAAATCCGCCCGCGCCGCCGCCGGTGCCGATTCCCTGGCCGCCCCCGCCGCCCGCCGCTCCGCCAGAAACAGGAGGTCTATCGGTGCCTGTCGGCTCTTGATTCCAGTAGGGATCCAAAATAATGCTTATATTGCCGAGCAGCGACAAATACGCCAGTACCCCTTCGATGCTCGCTCCCCTCAGATGAAGCGTAACCAGAGCGTCGCTGTATTTGTATTTACGCTCGAATTCGGGCAATTCGTAATCGCCGTAATTCTTCGGTGCGGCGGACATTGCGGGAAATTCGTCGTCGGGAGCCTTTCCGCCGCCCTTCATCGCACGCAGCCCGGTAATCGCCGCAACCACGCTTGAATTATTCGGAAATGCCCTTGATGCACCGACCGTGTTTATGCTGAAACCGTCCGCAATGCCGGATAGCCTGATTGTCGCTTGGGTGTAATCACCATCCGGCTTGAGCAAAAGCTCGGACATGACCGCGCCTCCGAGCTTGTGCAATTGGGGGGATTGCACCTTTATTCCGCTCAGTCTGAAAGTGATTTCGGTGAGACTTCTTTGCAGATTTGAATAGCCCCCGGAGCGGAACGAAACCGACTCGACGCCATATTCACTGGAAAAAACCCAGTCTTTGCCGGGATTCGGCTCCCAGTCGAATTTCTCGGCGCGCGATACTTGCCCCAGGGAGATAGTAGCAAATAGAATCAGGAAGAAAACAACCGCTCGCATAGCCGGCCTCCGCGATTCCGCCGCTGGCGGAACGTCGCGATAGATTGTACCAGTTGGATTTTGTTCCAATCGGCTTTTATATCGCCGCAAGAGCCGATTCCAGCTGCGATTCCTGCACGAAAACCGCATCCGGTACCTTCGCTTTGACCTTTTCGAGTCCATCCGGCTTGCCGCCGACGAAGATTATCGGCAAGTGCTTGGTCGCTTTCAGATGCCTAATCGCGTGGGCGGTTTCCGCTCCGTGAGACGGCAGTTTGGTAAGGTAAATAACCACTACGTCGGGAAGTTTGGCTTTTATGGCGGAGACGGCGCGGGCGCCGTCTTCGAATTCGTATTCCACTTCCCACTTTTCGGGGTCATACTTGGCAGCAAGCTCGTTTGCCTCGGATTCGTCCCAATGCACCAAATACAGTTTCTTGCTCATCTGGCCAAACTTCCTGGCAACGTTTTATTCATCCATTATCTCCTTGGAATTCACACCGGCCGAACCACAGGGCGCAGCCGGACATAAGTTTACTTTGGCTGCTTGCGGTCAGTCAACCTGCTCTCCCTTAGCGGAAGCGTTCGCCCTTGCGATTTGAAGGCTTGAAGCAAATCGCCGTACTCCCGCCCGCATCACCGGCGTGCCGGCGAATTTGTTGAGGAATCTCTCCCTGACGGTATCTTCGCTCGAATCTCCCGATTCTGGGGTGTAGATCTCTATCAGATCTTTCCAAGTGGGCTGGGCCAAGTCCGGACGTGGTGAAAAATCGGGCTTCGTTGTCGGTTTTGCATGCCTTCGGTTCCACGGACAGACTTCCTGGCAAATGTCGCAGCCGAAAACCCAGTTGCCGGAATTTCGAGCGATTTCGTCCGGCACCGGTAATTCGGTTTCAATGGTCGTGTAGCCGATACAACGGCGGGCATCAATCTTGTACGGCTCCACCAAGGCGCCCGTCGGACATGCCTCCAGACAGCGATTGCAGGAACCGCAATAGTCAAGGTGGGGCGTGTCATATGGAAGTTCCGCGTCTATGATCAGCTCTCCAAGGAACACCCAGCTACCCAGCTTTTTGGTAATCAGGCAAGTGTTTTTCCCGATCCATCCGATTCCAGCGCTTTCGGCGAACGCTTTTTCGGATATCGGATGACGGTCAACCGCGGTCGTGCCATTCACGGTTGGATAAACGGTCCGGAGTTTGAACAAAAGCATGTCCAGCTTCTTGCCAACGACCTTGTGGTAATCGCGGAATCTAGCGTATCGGCTTATTAATGGGCCGTCCAGCTGTTTGGAATCCGGTCCGGGCGTAAAATAATTGATTGCGAGCGATACCACGCTTTTGGCGTCCGGCAGACAAGTAGAGGCTTTAAACCTTTCCACTCCCGGCCTGTTCATCCATTCCATTGTGCCGTTCCATCCGCGAGACAACCATTCCGCCAAGTTGGCTTTGTTTTTATCAAGCGAAACGGCCGGCGCGAATCCGCACGCTGAAAATCCAAGGGCGACAGCCTCGCGCCGGATATACTCCCCCAACGCGATCGCTGCCTTGTTTTTGCCGGTATCATTCCGCATGCGTTCTGTATCCAAGCAGATCGAGGGCCGCCTTCGGCAGCCGCGATTTGCGGTGAGGAATGCCGAGCGCTTTGCGCGCGGCCGCAACGTATGCAGCGTCGGGGGCGATTCCATCGCGGAAAATTCTGGACGCGATTTCCTTGTCGGTTAGAGGAGTTTCGCCCGATACTTCCTCGTCCAGCGTACGAAGCAATCGTTCGACGAGCGGATCTTCGACTTTCAGCGCGGTTCTTAAGTATCTGCGTTGCCCCAGCCCGTCCACGAGCAATTCCCCGTCAAGCAATTGCCAAGTGTCCCACTGCGAAAGGCCTATAGACGATGCGACGCGGGAAAGCGGTATGGATGAATGCGGGTCGTCCAAATCAAGGCTGGAAAAGGCATCGCCCAACTTTGAATATGCCGTGCGCCTTGATTTCAGTGCGGCGATTGCGAGCCGCGATCGTTCCGATGCGCGGCCGGGTATTATCGCGGCGCAGTAGTCGGAAAGATGTGGGGGTGAAAGCTCCGGTCCTCCGGATTTGTAAGTCAGATAATAATATGCACGTTTGAGATAGTCGCCGTTTTTGCCCCAAAATAACTGGGCCGGATATGGCGTCAAGTGCCTGCGGATTGCTTCAACTCCTTCCTCGATTACTTGCTCTCCAAGTCCGGATATTTCGGACAGCATTGCCCGTCCGCCGCCTGAAAATGCTTCCCAAAAGTCCGTGAGCAGCAGCCTCGCCGCATTTCCGGCAATTGAATCGGGAAGCAGCGGAATCTGATTTCTAAGCACATCGTGTATGCTCCTTCCTGCGCAACCAATGGGAGACAGTCCCGATATCGCGTCGAGAGCGTCTTCGATTTCGTGCCTGGGCCGTCCCAGCGCAATCGCCAATTCAGGGATGTTGCCCGAAAAGTAACCGGTTTCGACATCAATTTCGTCGATAAGGTTGGACGAAACGAAAAAGTGCCGTTTGGGAAAACGCGCCAAAGCCTGGCGCTTCAAGTGGTCACGCAGATCAACCGCGTTTGGAAGCGGCGCGCAGTGGATTTCGCCGGCCGCTTCCCTTACCACTGCTTCCGGCGTCGGAAGCACGAAAAACGACTCGTCTGTAAGCGCGCATCGCTCGGCAACCCTGCACCAGCCAGTGGGAGTCAGCCTTAGGAGGGGCGCCACAGCATATTCGAACTCCGCCACAGCGGCGGATGATTTGTCCAAGCCGCTTTTTTGCATCGGTGGGTATTATATCACCGGATTTTTGGCCGGCGAAGAAGAGCTTTCGCTCTGGTAAAATTCAATCGGTGCATCGAGATCGGGACTTACTTGATACGATTTCCCCGCCTGAGGCGCATTTTCTTTTCGAGCAGCTGAAATTCAGGCTCGCGCGCCGGGGAAACATCCGCGACCTGGAAAGGATTTCCAGGGCGTTCGACCGCGCAACAAAGCAGCATGTAGGGATGTTCAGGGATGGAGGGCAACCGTACATTACTCATCCGGTCGAGGTTGCGGAAATATGCGCTGCTCTCAATATGGACGAGGATTCGCTGGTAACCGCACTTCTTCACGACGTTGTTGAAGACACAAGCGGCTACTCGCTGTCCGACATCGAACGCGAGTTTGGCAAGGAAGTGCGCGAGATGGTGGATTCACTGACAAAAATCAGTGACGCCAACTTTTTCGTCAAGCTTTGGAGCCGCCGGGAAACGCCCAGACAAGCGGAAAACCTTCGAAAACTGTTCGTGGCAATGGCCAAGGACCCGCGCGTGATTGTAATAAAACTGGCCGACAGGCTGCACAACCTGCGTACGTTGGAAGGTTTGGATCCGAAACGCATCGAGCGCCAGTGCCGCGAAACGGAAGAATTTTTCATCCCGCTCGCCAGGAGGCTTGGACTTGCATCGATTTACAGGGAAATGGAAGATTGGTGCTTTCGGTATCTCGAGCCAGAAGAGTATCGCGCATTAGAAGAAGACGTTTTGGAGCCAATGCTTGAGGCCGAACGCATCCTGGGCGCGATGCAGGAGCGCCTGGAGGATGCCTTTTGGCGGGCGAACATTCCGATTGCGGAAATTCACAGCCGGCGCAAGCACCTTGCCAGCCTTCGGGCCAAAATGCTGGAAAAGGGCGTCTCGATAGACGAAGTTTACGATTTACTTGCCATGAGGATCGTCGTGGACGGGGCGCCGGGCTTGTGTTACCAGGTGCTGGGCGAAGTGCATATGGTGTACCCTCCTCTTGAGCACAGGTTCAGGGACTTCATCGCCCGCCCGAAGGCCAACGGTTACCAGACTCTTCACACTACAGTGGTCGGTCCTGGCGGGCGTTTCGTGGAAGTCCAGATCCGCACCGTCGAAATGCATCACCGCGCCCAATACGGAATTGCCAGTCATTGGCTTTACAAAGAGGGTCCGGAAGAGTACGCCTTCAACAAGGACGAGGAGTGGAGCGAGCTAATCCGGATGCTCGAGGACGAGAGAGTTGATTCACAAGAATTCGTCGCCCGCGCGCAGACCGCGCTCCTCAAAGGAATGGTGCTGACGTTAACTCCAAAGGGCGAGGTTGTAAGCCTGCCCAAGGGGTCTTGCCCAATCGATTTCGCGTATGCGATTCACACGGATTTGGGACACGCCACGGGAGGGGCAAAGGTGAACGGAACGCGCGTTCCGCTGTATCACCGCTTGGAGAACGGCGACGTCGTTGAAATTATAAAGCGCGACTCACTCAATGCCGCACCCGATGCAGAGTGGATGGATTGGGTCAAGAGTCCGCGTACACTACTTAAAATCCGCAAGTGGTTCAAGGCGCAGCCGCGAAGGAAGCGTATCGATTTCGGAAGGCAGCTTTTGCATAAGGAAATTCAGAAACGCGGCCTTTATCCGCTTAACCTTCTTGCGCCGGACAAACTTGTGGCGATACTGAAGCTTCTGAAGGTGGGCTCGATTTACGATATATATGACAGGCTGGCATGCGGGGATTTGACGACAAGCGAAATCCTTCTGATGCTAAAGCAGGTTCAGATGGAGCGTGCGCAGAAGGTGGAAATGCAGGAAGTTTCCGCCGAGCCCAGTCTGGCGATTCCATTAATCGCTCCCGGCGCGGAACTGGGTGTGCTCGACACACGCGGCAAAAGAACAAGGCAAAAGACGGAGCTTGCGGCGTGTTGCCGCCCGATACCGGGTGATTCCATAGTGGGCTATTACGACCGCGATTCGAAACGAATAGTGGTTCATACGCAGAACTGTGCAAAGCTAGGGGCGCTGGGCGAAAAACAAGAAATATCGCAGCTGTCATGGGATAAGACAGCGGAAGGCAAGCGATATCCTGTGCATATCGAAGTAGTATCGCTTAACCGCGCGGGACTGATGTATGACGTCCTCGGCGTATTGGCGGCCGGCCAGGTGAACTTGACCGGAGGGCATTTCGAAATCAAGCCGTCCACCACCGGGGCGTACGACGATCCGGCGAACACCCAGGTTCTAATCGAAATCGGCGATACTACCGAGCTGGAAAGGGTGCTTGCCGAAATTCGCAATGTGCCCGACGTCATCGCCGCGTTCAGATTGGGTGGAAGCGATCGTCAGCCGGAGGAAAAATCAGGTAAGCCCGAGCCTGCCGAGCCCAAAAAGCCGGACAAACCGAAGAAGCGCTTGGTCCAGCGAAAAGACTCGGCGGAGACGGTCGGGGAGACGGTCAAATGAAAGTAATCGTACAACGCGTGAATTGCGCCATTCTTACGGCCGAAGGGGGCCGAACAACTTCAATAGGAAAGGGCTATTTTGTTCTTGCGGGCGTGGCGGAGGGCGATGTTCCCGAAGACGCTTTGTATCTTGCGGATAAAATTGCCAAGCTAAGGATTTTCGAAGATGAATCAGGAAAAATGAATCTTTCTATTTCAGAAGTCAACGGCCAAGTGCTCGTTGTAAGCCAGTTTACGCTGTTCGCCAACACGCGACGCGGGAACAGGCCCAGTTTTGCAGGTTATGCTCCGCCCGAAGAGGCTGAACCGCTTTTGGTGATGATGATTGAGGAGCTTCGCGCGCGCGGAATTGAAACTGCAAGCGGCGTATTCGGAGCACATATGAAAATCGCCGCCGATTGCGACGGGCCGGTAACTATAATCATCGACAGCTCGGACAGACACGTTCCTCGCAGGCAGGCTTAAGCATAATCTCAATTTGCATACTGCTCAAATCAGCCAAAAACCGCGCCTTTCAACGCCGTGGGGCAGGGGCATTGGTCATCCGGAGGTTCGTCCGGCAGAAGGGCGATTAACTCGGCGATTATCTTTTTCAGCTTTTCCAGGTTTTCCCTGAAAACGCGAAGAACTTCATCGTTTGTGACAGGCTGAATATCCGGCCTTCCCTCCAAGCCAGAATCGTAGTCGGTAATCATTGCGATGTTTACGTAGCACATTTCCAGCTCGCGGGCCAAAAGTGCTTCCGGAAACTGCGTCATATTGATGACTTCCCAGCCCATCGAGGAATACCATCGGCTTTCCGCTTTCGTCGAAAACCTGGGCCCCTCCACAACAACTACCGTTCCCTTGGGATGAGCAGTCACTCCCGCCCTTTTGCAAGCCTCAATAGCAAGCTCTCTCATCCTGGGGCAGTAAGGCTCCGCAAAACTGACATGTGTTGTTGCAGGACCGTCGTAAAAAGAAGTCACGCGCGTTGTCGTTCGGTCAACCAACTGATCGCTTATCACGAAGTCTCCGACCTTTACATGCGGCTGAAGACTCCCCGCCGCGCACGGGCCGATGATTTGGCGGACGCCCAGTTGCTTGAATGCCCACAGGTTTGCCCGGAAATTGACCATATGTGGTGGGTATTGATGCTTCCTGCCATGTCTCGGCAGAAACGCAACGGATTTTCCCGAAATCTCTCCAACGGTAATGAATCCCGAAGGATGCGCGTAAGGTGTGTCAATCGGGACCTCCTGCGCGCCTTCCATCAACGCGTAAAGCCCGCTTCCGCCGAAAACTCCAATCTTCGCCCTAGGCAATTCCATAACCCCTCCTGGTGTTCAACTTCTGCTTGCTGAAAAAGCATCGGGATCGAAAAAGCCGGAATAAACGGAAACGGCCGGCCCGGACATCAAAATGGAATCCCCCGCGTTTCCCGACCAGCTGATGTTTAGGATTCCTCCGGGAAGCCGTACCGCAACCTCTGCTCCGGGCGCAACCCGACCGGTCGCGACCGCGGCTGCCACCGTCGCGCAAGCGCCGCTTCCGCATGCCAGCGTTTCTCCGCAACCGCGTTCCCAGACCCTCAAATCTATGGAATCGTTTCCGCGCATTTTCGCGAATTCCACGTTCACTCGCTCCGGAAAAACGTCCGTCGCGTTCTCTATCGCCTTTCCGACACGATAAACCGGATAATCGTCGACCGATAGCCCTTCGTCGAGAAATGTAACGCAATGCGGATTGCCGACTGAAAGGCAGGTGGCAATCAGTTTTTCTCCACCGGCGGATAGGCTTTTTTCGATAAGGTTCTTAGACCCGTCCGGAAATATGGCCGGAAGTGACGCGGCATCGAACGATGGCGTGCCCATGCTTACTTTCACCGCGGAAACTTTGCTTTTGTGAATCGTCAAGTCCAAGTGCAAAATACCGGAGCCGGTTTCGAGGGCAAGCGACTCCTTGTCCCAAAGCCCATGGTCGAATACGAATTTCCCGACGCATCGAACGCCATTTCCGCACATAGGCGAAATGCTGCCGTCCGAATTGACATAATGCATTTTGAAGTCAGCTGTGGCGCTAGGCAGCACAAGGATCAATCCATCCGCGCCTATGCCGAATCTGCGATTGCAGATTGCGCAGGCGGATTCGGTAAGCTTATCCACCAAGCTTGTACGCCAATTTGAATCCTCCCTTTCGGCGAATAGATCCGAAGTGCCATCCACAACGACGAAGTCGTTGCCCAGGCCGTGCATTTTTTCAAACCGTAGTTCCACGGGGGAATTATAGCCGAGCGGTCAAACACCCCCGAATGCCGAAACGGCGTTCATTTGCGCGATAATAAATGCTCCTTCGAGAAGCGGGGTGAAATTCGATGAACGGCAAATTGCTTTTGGCTCTGTTTTGCATTGCGGCAGTCACGCTCGCGTTGACGGCCTGCCCCAAAAAGGCGCCTCAACCCGCGGAGGGCGGCGAAAACGCGGCTTCTCCCACAGCGGAGACTGTCGAGGAGCAGCCTTCGGACGGGGACGATGCCTCGGTCGAAAACGGCGGCCAGCCAGCGCCCGCGGAAGGTGAAACGGCGGAATCGCCAGAAGGCGGCGAGGGTCAAGAGACGCCAGCCGCTGAAAATGCGGACGACGCGGCGCAGGCGACCGATGCAACCGAGGCCAATCCCGAGGATACCGGCGTGAAAACGCCGCTTCCTCCCACCGGCCAGTTATGGAGCTACAGCGACCTCGGGAAAAATCAAAACGAAATAATAACTCTGTTGTTCGAGACCGAAAAAGGCACATTCAAGGTGGAGGTGTATCCGGAAATTGCACCTAATGCGGCCGCCGCATTTTTAAAGTACGTTTCGCTTGGTGTGTACGATGGAGTCTATTTTCACAGGGTTGTGAAAGAAGACAAACTATCCATCGTGCAAGGTGGCCAGCCGCTGACGCATGCCGAGCTTGCAAAGACGGGTTACAACGCTGAACGATGGCCGGAAGAAGCCAAAAAAAAGTCGAAGCTTGCGGATTCGGTCGGCAAAATTTTGGATGAACCCAACTACGCGAGGAATGAAGCGGGAACTATGGCTTTGGGCAAGCAGCCTTCCACCGTCGGCGGATATATCAAGGACAGCGCGCGCGTGGACTTTTTCATAAACCTCGGTTACAACGAACATTTAGACCGCGACTTCACCGTATTCGCCAAGGTGGTTTCCGGAATGGACATAGTAAATTCGCTGGTCCAAGATGACAAACTCATTCGAGTGGTTGTTGCGGAGTAGGTGTCCGGAATATGAAACGCTCCAGAAGGCGCAGATCGATCAGGCTGCTTACAGACGGGATGGCGGAATTGATTTCGAGGCTTACCCAACGGCAGCGGTCCATCATCCTCAATCTGGTTCGAATTTACGTCCGTCAGGCACATCCAGTGTCATCGAACGCGCTGGTTGAGTTTCTAAACCTCTCAAGCGCAACGATCAGAAACGAGCTCGGCTATTTGGAGGAGCTTGGATTTGTCAGCAAGGAACATCAGGCGTCGGGGCGTACGCCGACGGACTTGGCATACCGCTTTTTCGTGGACGAAGTGCGCGCGAGCCTGGAAAGCGATCCGAACGAGCATTTGAAAACAGAAAAGGCGCTGATGGGATTGGAGAGGGAGTTTTCGCAGCTTATATCTTGGACGCTGACTCATCTTTCGAAGCAAAGCGGGCAGGCGGCATGGCTAAGCATGCCTGTTTTGCCCGACCTTAAGCTTCGCTCCGTTGACTTCATTCCAACCGCGGAGCGCAGCTTCTTGATACTTGTCGTAACAACAAAGGGCTATACAAAGCATAAAATGGTAACTTTGGGGCAGCCGCTGGATCCGCAAATCCTGGCATATCTAAAGGAACAGCTGAACAACTATTTGTCCGGCAAGGACATCAACGAAATCGACATGTCCCAAATCCGCAGGATTTTCCGGGAAGTACGCCGGCTTCCGCATCGCGTCATTGAAAGTGTTACAGGATTCCTTGACGAACTGGGGCAGGGCATTGAGCGGATGTATATCAGCGATTCCAGGCCTCTCCTTTCTCAACCGGAATTTAGAGATGCGCAGCTAATGAACCGCGTTCTCGACGCCCTAAACGACAAAGAGTCGTTCAATACTTATGTTAGGGATGTTCTAGGCGACCAGGAGTTCAGCGTCGTTATAGGACGCGAAAATTTAAATTCGAATTTGGAGGCTTGCGGACTGGTGCTTTCCCGCTATTACCTCCCGGGGTCGGCTTCAGGAACGGTCGGTGTTATCGGCCCGATGCGCCAGACGTACGATTTGAATATTCCGCTCGTCGTTGTGGTAGCCGAATGCCTTTCAGAGCTATTTACGCGCGAGCCGCTTTCGCTTTAGCGCGATGGCAGTAACACGAATTGGATTTGAGCAATTTGTTGTGCAGGCGCGCGGGCCAATCGGGTATAATTCCGCGGCCGGTCGAATCGTTGAATGCCGGAGTGAGGGCGCATGTATTCTGCGCTAAAGCTGTTTGGCGGATCGATTTTTCATTAAAAATTTCGGATGCAAAGTGAACGCCGCCGAGTTGTTGGAATGCGGCGAGCGCTTGGCGCGGGCGGGCGCCAGAGTTGTGGAAATCCAAGGCTCCGACGAAATTCCCACGGGATCGGGCGGTGTGCTGATTGTAAACAGCTGCACCGTGACAGCAACTGCGGATGCCAAAGTGCGCGCATTCGTCCGCCGGGTAAAAAGACTAAATCCGGCACTTAAAATCGTACTTTCCGGCTGCATGGTACGCGCTGCGCATTTCAATCCGTCGGAATTGCCTTTCGCAAATATAGCGTCGCGAGTGGCCGATGTGGCAAAGGATTACGAATTGGCCAATCGAACGGGCAGGGTAACCGCGGCTGCCCGCGCGCCGCTGGATTCAAGAACGCGTGCATTCGTGAGAATGCAGGATGGATGCGCCAGCAACTGCAGTTTCTGCATTATTCCGAAGGTTCGTCCGGCCGAGTCGCTGCCGAGGAAGGAAGTGCTGGGCAGGATTGAAGCGGCACTGGCCGCCGGCGCATGCGAAATTGTGCTTACCGGAACCAACATAGGCAAGTTTGCAGACGAAAACGGGCGCGGTTTTGTGAGCCTAGTATATGAAGCTGCGGATTTGGCTTATGAATCGAGTGCAAGACTTCGGATTTCGTCCATCGAGCCTGAAGATATGCGGCCCCCCGTTTTCGAACTTTTCGAGCATCCAGCGGTTTGTCCGCACCTGCATCTTCCGTTGCAAAGCGGCTCGCCCGAAATTCTGCGCAGGATGCGCCGACGGTATTCCTTATCCAGGTACATCGGCATCTCGGCGGAATTCAGAAGGCGTTTCCCCTTTGCTTCGATCACAACCGACATTATCGTCGGTTTCCCGGGCGAAACAGAGGATGATTTCAGATCCACTTTGGATGTTGTTCGGGATGTAGGATTCGAGCGAATCCACGCTTTCCGTTATTCGCCAAGACCGGGCACCGCCGCCGCAGAATACGAATCAGCGCCCCAGAGCGTTGCGGCCGCTCGCCAAGCCACTTTGCTTTCGTACGGTGATAAAATATCGTCCTCTCGGATGCAGAGACATTTGGGCCGCACGGTGCAGGTGCTCGTTGAGGAGGTTTCGGGCGGTGCTGCGCGCGGATACAGCGGAGAGTATTTTCGAGTTCAATTCCCGACCGAGAACACTCAAAACGGCAATCTGGAATACGCGCTCGTGACCGGGCGCGGGGAAAGCGGCCTGTTATTCGGGGAACCAGCGGCAAATTCCAATAGTGATTCTTGTCATTCATTTCAGGAGTTGCAAATTTATTCGCGCCTTGCGGCGGGTGATTCGACATAGAATCAAATACTGTAATCAAAGTCTCCAGCTACGACGAGCTGCAGGAGCTTTTTGGCGATTTCGATTCCAATCTTCGCCATATCAAAAAAAACCTCAAGGTGAAGGTATACACGCGCGGATTGGACGTCGTAGTCAGCGGAGAACATCAACGCGTGGAGGCGGCGAGGGAGATTCTCGATAAGATGCTCGAAGACATTCGAGCAAGGGGATTTCTGGAAGAAGACACAGTGCAGGTCTACCTGAGCGATGTCGAGGTCGAAGCGCCATCCGCCTACATTTCGCACATCCCGCACTTCGGGCCGAAGACCGACGGCCAGCGGAAATATCTGGACACGATGGAGGCGAGCGACCTGACGCTTTGCTACGGCCCCGCGGGCACCGGAAAGACGTACCTTGCGGTGGCGATGGCGGTCAGCTATTTCAAGCGCGAACTTGTGCGCCGCATCGTGCTCTGTCGCCCTGCGGTGGAGGCTGGAGAAAGCTTGGGATTTCTGCCTGGAACGATGCAGGAAAAAGTCAATCCTTACCTCGTCCCCCTGTTCGACGCTCTCAACGACCTGCTCAAATTCGAGCGTGTGCGAAAGCTCGTGGAGCAAAACGTCATTGAAGTCGCGCCGCTGGCCTTCATGCGCGGCCGCAGCCTAAACAACAGCTTCATAATCTTGGATGAAGCCCAGAATACGACGTACGCCCAAATGAAAATGTTCCTAACCCGCATGGGGCGCAACTCAAAAGTTGTCGTGACCGGGGACATAACCCAAGTCGATTTGGAATCAAACAAAAAAAGCGGATTTCTTACTGCGCTGAAACTTTTGAGCAGACTTGGGGAAGGCATCGGAGTGGTCGAGCTCAGTGACAAAGATGTTGTCAGGCATCCCCTTGTGCAGCGCATCGTCAATGCGTACGAGCAATTCGAGGCGGTTCACGGCGAACAGCCCAACGGCGTCCGCAACAACAAGCGCCGAGAGGAGGAATAGTCGTGCAAAGGCGGGCGGAGGCGAGGCGGCGCAGGATATTCGTGATGCAGCGCGTCGCCCTCGGCGCCGCGGCATTTGTTTGCGTTACCGGCTTGTTTTATGCGCATCTGTTTGTATTTCCTATTAAGCTTGTGCCGGGCCAGATAGTGCCCTTTACCATTGCGAGTCCCGCCGACGCAGAATGGGTGGACAGCGAGCAGTTCGGCGAAGTAATGAAACGAGCTTCGGAAGGATGGGTGCTCGATCCAACCGTCGCGGAAACCGCGGTTAAGGAAGTCAACTCTTTTTTCGACGACATCGCAATCCTGCAAAAGAGCGAGCTGCCTTTCAACTCCAAAGCGTTGCAGCTGGAAGCGAAGTATCCGCCTTCGAGCCTGCTCATCAAAAAGCTGCTCGACACGGATTCAGCAGTCCTCGCGGAATATCAAACCGAAGCTGTAAAGCTCTTGCGCCAACAGCTTTCATCCCCGATGGATTCGGAAAGCGTAGAGGCGATCCAGAGCAACGCTGAAAACATATACATTAGAATCCCGGAACAAATATCCGCGTATTTCTTAAGACCGAATTTGGTAAGTTACAAGAGCGCCGATCCCGAAGAGCTGTTTCGCGACTTCTTTACTTTCAAAATCAGCAAGGGCGACATTATCATCTCCGAAGGCCAACGCGTTACAACGCAGGTTCTAGACAAGCAGAAAGCCGTTAAGGATGCGCAAAAACGCCAGGATCTATTAACTTTCAGCGGGCTTTCGCTGATGTTTTTAATTATGCTCATTATTTGGGCATATTACCTGCACAAATTCAAGAAAACGCTTTGGAACGCACCGCGCTCGATGTCCGTGATTCTGGCCATAGTCATTTTCAGTCTTCTTCTCTCGCTTGTGATAATGCGCATACCATTGGAAAATGCGTACTTCGCGGTTTCCGCCCCGCTCATCGCAGCAAGCATCATAACGTGCGTCGTTTTCGATCCGATTTTTTCGCTTTACCTTTTCGGCTCGATAGCCCTTCTTGTAAGCTGGCTGTTCGGTTTCAACACCGATTTGCTCATATACAATGTAGTCGGATGCGTCGCGAGCCCTGTCTTTCTGTCGCGAACCAGCGACAGGCGCAGGATAATCGCCCTCGGTTTCATCCTGGCCGCGATCAATGTTTACCTGGTTGGTATCGTCATCCTGGTTGGCGTCCAGACGCTTTCGGTGACGCCTTTCATCGTCGCCGCAGCCAGTGGCATTGCCGCCGCGATTTTTGCATTAGGTTCGCAGTCATTGCTTGATCAATTCGCCTTGGAATTAACTCAAACAAAGCTGCTTGAACTCGCGGACAGCAATTCGGCGCTGCTTCAACAAATGAATCTCAAAGCGCCCGGAACTTACAATCATTCCGTTGTTATGGCGCATATGGCGGAAGACGCCGCGCGCGCCGTAAACGCGGATCCGTTGCTTGCAAAGGTTGGGGCTCTTTACCACGACATAGGCAAGATCGCCCAGCCGCAGTTTTTTGCCGAAAACATCCACGATAAAAGCAAAAATCCGCACAACAGGCTTAATCCGCGAACTTCGTACCAAATCATCCTCAAGCACATAGAAGCCGGAGTGGAGCTTGGACGCAGGCACAAGTTGCCGGAAGAAATAATCGACTTTATCCTCACCCACCATGGTACAACCGTGATGAAATATTTCTATCAGCAGGCAGTAAACGAAGAAGGCGAAGAAATGGTAAGTTCAAAGGAGTTTGAATATCCAGGGCCGATTCCGTTTACGAAGGAAACGACCATAGTTCACCTTGCGGACAGCGTTGAGGCAATTGTGCGGGCACGCGAGATTTCCAGCGAACAGGAGTTGAGCGAAACAATAAAGGAAATCTTCGAAGAGAAAATCCGCACCGGCCAACTCGACTCAAGCGATGTCAGTATCAAAGATTTAAACGCGATCCGCGATGCATTCACATCGGTACTTGCCGGAATTTATCACAGCAGGGTTAAATATCCTGAAGATATTGCCCGTGAGAAGAGAAGGGAAGACGGAGCCGGGGCGCCGGAATCCACAAACAACGGCGCCGGGGCGAAAGGCGGCTAAACAGAGAAAGCGATTCGCCGACTTATCCGCTGCGGCTGACTTTCTGTTCGGTAGCGACCGTGGTTGCCGATTCGTACCATTCGGACGTTTTCTCTACAAGTTCAACCGCGCCAAGCGAACATCCGACTTTTTCTGCAACAGGTTTGCAGTCCGGACCTTTGATGCCGCGGACGGTGATTTCAACTTTTCCGTCCGGCTTGATTACAATTTCCAACTCGCGCACGTTAGCCATTCCTTTCTCCTACTGATACTTTCTCAACACGACTCGGATGCTGCCGTCGGTTTCGTTTTTTTCCTCGACCAGGGAGTATCCCTGTTTCTGCGCTTCGTCGACTGCCTTTAGGTAGGCGTACTTCTGGGTTAGTTCGTTTACGAACTTTTCCTTTTCGATTCCTGCTTTTTCGGCTTCCATCCAGTCCGCCAGAATTTCATAAGAGCCGTCCTTACGCTTCCTGAAGCCGATATCCACGGGAGAAGCCGAATTCACCCGGGCGGCGAATTCCACATTCTCCCGGCATCCTGCGACTCCGCGGATTTCTTTTGCTTCGTGCAGAATCATACATCCAAGCTCTTCCAGAGCCTTAATTAAGAACACGGTTTCGAAAAGCAGGGTATCTACAACGAATATGCCGCTCATTTTCGCCTCCTTGGCAGACTGACAATGTTACCTTACGATTCGAAATGCCGCAATTCCATCCGGGCTTGCGGGAAACCTTGAACTTTTCCACTTTAATCGTGGTATATGGTTTCCGTGTTTGACACTTCCAAGGAATCCTTCGATTTTGAAGACCTTGTCGAGATCATGCGCATCCTTCGGTCACCGGAAGGGTGCCCGTGGGATCGCGAGCAGTCGCTTGCCACTTTGAAGGATTACTGCCTGGAGGAAGCGGGCGAAGTGTGTTCGGCCATAGACAAGGTGCTCGAAACCGGCGATCCCGCGGCTTGGGGCGAATTGTGCGAAGAGCTGGGGGATTTGCTTCTGCAAGTCGTATTCCAGGCCCAGCTTGCATCGGAGGAAAACAAGTTTGCGATTTCGGATGTTGTCGGAGCTATTTGCACCAAGCTTATCCGACGGCATCCGCATGTATTTGGCGGTACGGTTGCAGAAACAAGCGGCGAAGTGCTGGCCAACTGGCGCATTATCAAGGCGGCAGAGCGCGAGGCCAAGGCGGAAGGTATGACAATCTCCGCCAAAGACGCCGAAAAGCTGGTTACCGGCAATGGCCCGGCGCAGAACTAACTTCGGTTGTATCCTACCGAAGTGGTATGATTTTATGCTTTAGTCCGGCGTTTAGTCCGTATTAACTTGGGGAGGTACGCGATGCCAATCGAAGGCAAAATGTTTAGCGGGAAGAAGGCGCTCATTACCGGCGGAAGCCGGGGAATCGGCCGCGCGTGCGCGATTCACCTTGCGGAGCATGGCGCGGACGTGGCCATCAATTACCTTCGCAACGTCAGCGCGGCTGAAGAAACGGCGGAGCAGGTTCGCAGCCGCGGCTCTCAAGCCCTTTTGCTTAAATACAATGTGGGCAAGGTGGAAAACATACAGGAGATGTTCTCCGAGCTGAAAGAAAAATGGGGAGGTCTGGATATTTTTATCTCCAACGCGGTTCTGGGAGTGTTGCGGCCGGCGGATGTCTTCCCCGAGAAGGGCTGGGAAATGACGGTGGACATAAACGCAAAGGCGTACCTTTTTTGCGCCCAGGAAGCGGTTAAGCTTATGGAGGGCAGGAGAAGAGGCCACATCGTCGCGCTATCGTCCATCGGCAGCATCCGCTGCATGCCCGGATACAGCGTTATTGGCGCAAGCAAGGCCGCAATCGAGACGCTGACGCGCTATCTGGCGCTGGAGTTGGCTCCACGAAACATCAACGTCAATTGCGTATCCGGTGGACCAATAGACACCGACGCGCTCCGCGCGTTTCCGAATTACGAAGAATTGATTGCGGAAACGGCGAGCAAAACCCCTCTTGGCAGGATGGGAACACCGGAGGATCTTGCCAACGTTGTCGTCTGGCTATGCAGCGACGAATCCAGCTGGGTTACCGGCCAGACCATAATCGCTGACGGCGGGCTGACGCTAATGTAGCGGTAGATGGAATTGAGCCGCCGCGTGGTATGATTTTCCGGCTTGCACCGTTGTCGGGGACTTCCGGCGCCGCTCCGGCGCAGGCAACATTGGGTATCGGAGGATATTTGTATGAAGATTGCATCCACATTTTTTCTAGCTCTCACATTGGCGCTGGTCGCTTTCTCCAGGCCCGGCTTTGCCCAGATGCAAGGAGGCGGCGACACCGCGCTTGCCTATGCCTATGGCATGAATGACCTGTCGGTCAAAGTGGTCGCCGTAATCTACAATTACGCGGGCATGGTCTGGGAATCCTTCGACGGCGGAACATTGGATTCCACCAACGCGCAGTTGGAGCTTGAGTACGTCGAGGATATTCTTTACGATTCCTATGACATTATTGACGGCATTCTTGCGACAACCAGCGAAACAGAGCCCGTGTACGAGATTCTTTCGCCGCACATGGACTGTTATGTGTATTTCACGGGCTACATGAAGGCGCTACGCGCTTATTTCGCGGATCCGTCCGACTCCAATTTGGACAACGTTTACGACAAGCGGGGTGAGGTGGAGCCGTATATGGAGGCGATCGGGCTCAAAATCGGCTCCAGGGGCGAAGTATAGCCAGGCGCGAACGCGGAGCGCTTCGACTGCGCAACTGATTCATTGGAGGCGGGTGTTTGGGACTAAGACTTAATATCGCGATAGCATGCTATCCGACCTACGGAGGCAGCGGCGTGGTGGCGACCGAACTCGGCCGCCACCTCGCTCGCATCGGGCATTCGGTGCACCTGATCAGCTACGACGCGCCGGTGCGGATGCCGATGCACGAACCCAATATCGCGTTCCACGCGGTCACTCCCAAAGAGTACGCTCTTTTCCGCCAGCAGCCTTACACGATCGGGCTGGCCGCGAAAATGGTCGAGGTAATCCTTTCATACGATATCGACATACTTCATGTCCATTATGCCATACCTCACGCCGTTTCAGGTTTTCTGGCGCGCTCGATCGTCGCGGACCGACACCCTGTCAAGCTGATTACTACGCTTCATGGAACCGACATTACGCTGGTGGGCAGCGATCCGAGCTACTTCGAGATTGTCAAGTTCGCCATCGAGCAAAGCGATTCGGTGACGGCTGTCAGCAACAGCCTTCTAAGCGAGACCGTCGAGCGCTTTGGAATTGAGAAGGATATCAAAGTAATTTACAACTTTGTTGATCCGAATGACTTTGCGCCTTCAAACGAAGCAGCCGAGAGATACAAGATGTTCGCGCCCAACGGCGAAAGCCTTCTATGTCATATCAGTAACTATCGCCCAGTCAAGCGGGCCGTGGATGTTGTAGAGATCTTCGCCCGAGTTGCGGCGGAGGTTCCGTCGAAACTACTTATGGTCGGCGACGGCGTAGACATGCCTCTCGTTCGTGCTCGCGCGCGCGAGCTTGACCTTTGCGACAAGGTTGAGTTCTTGGGTAATCGCGGAGATATCGCCGAAATTCTTGAAGTTTCAAAAATCTTTTTAATTCCCAGTGAATCGGAGAGCTTCGGCTTGGCAGCGCTTGAAGCCATGGCATCCGGCTGCGCAATTGTGGGCACCAAGGCAGGGGGAATACCGGAAGTTGTAACACCTGCGTGCGGAATACTTCATGAAATCGGCGATGTCCAAGGTATGGCCGCATCCTGCGTGAAGCTGTTAAAGGACAGCCGACTATTGATGGAATTGCAAACCGGAGCCCATGATAGGGCACTGAAACACTTTGACGCGCGAACCAAGGTTGCGGAGTATTTGGCCGAATACCACCGCGTTCTTGGCTCGCAGGAGCCATTCGGTCCGGAATATGCATCGCCAAGCCATTTATCCGATTAGCCGCGCGGGAAAAGGTAATTTCTCAAGCGAAATTTTGCACTGCCGATAAATTAGACGTTCTGTTCCCGGAGGTTTCAGTGGCGGATGGACCGCTCGGCGCGTATGCCGAAAGCCGGATTCTGACGGCCGAGCCGGAAAGGCTTGTGCTGATGATGTACGAGGGCGCTCTGCGTTTTCTGCGCATGGCGCGCGCGGCTGCTCTGGAGGGCAGGGTTGAGGACTGCCATAATTCCATTCTGCGCGCATACGCAATCATAGCGGAGCTTATGGCCACGCTTGATCGCGAACGCGGCGGAGAAATAGCGGCAAACCTTGAGCGAAGCTACGAATTTATGCTTTATCGCCTTCGCGAGGCGGATATTGAGAAAGACCCGCGCTTAATCGAATCGGTTGAGAAGTTGCTTGAGCCTCTGGCAGAGGCTTGGGAAACGGCATTCTTTAAGTCGAAAGGCACAGGTGCGGCAAGATTGGCAGCGTCAAAGGAACGCTGCGGCCCGGATACTTACAGCCCTGGCGGGGTCCCGGCAAACGGCAAATGTATCCAAAAAGAAACCTTGTTGGGTGGCGCGGATATTCCGGCGATGCCTTCCGTACCCGGCTCTCTGGATGTGAGGGGCTGATAATGGCTGGCCAAATATCATCCGGCAGTCCGGAATCTGTCGGTCATTTGCCGACGGAGTTTTGTTTGAACTCGCAAGATGCAAGGACGTTTATCGATGTGATAGAAGATTTGGGCAGGCTTATTGACGAGGTTGCCCAATTCGTGTTGGAAGATGACTGGCATAAGGTTGCGGAGCTTGCCGAGCTTAAGGACAAATGGGAGAGACGAGCCGTGGAATTGGCGGACAGAGATGCCGCGGAAATGTTGTCTAAGTACCGCAGCAAATGCCTCGATCTTGAACAGATCATCGGCGCAAAAATAGCAATCACGGAAAACGAAATCCGCAAGACCGCGCTGGCAAGGAAAATTCTTTGCGGATTTGCACGCAATAAAGGTGAGAGCGATTACGTTACGGAGCCGCTGCCAGGAATAATGGTCGACCGCTCCTGTTGAATCTACCAATCAGCGAGTGTCCAGGCAGAAAGAAAAACAAGTTGAGCGACATCCTCCATTAGTTGGGGATTCAGTAATTCGGCATCGTCTCCCGGCGTATGATAGTTTTGGCGATCTCCAGCTGTCAGCACCATAACCGCCGGTACTCCCTTTGCAACGAACGGCCGCTGATCGCTTGCGGGATTGGCGCCGTTCTGCGCGATTTTGATTCCGGCGGTTTCCGCGAAAGATGAAAACGCGGAATAAATTTGAGGGTGATTCGTTCCACCGAACACCACGGCGAGATCGCCCATTCCCACCATGTCCATATTGATTACGGCATCAATCTGGCCTAGCGGAACGGGAGGATTTTCGACGAAGTGATTGCTTCCGAGAAGTCCCATTTCCTCGCCGCTGAACGCGACGAGAATTATTGACCGCCGAGGAGCTCGCGTTGCCATTCCGAACGCCTTGGCTATCTGACGTAGCACGCCCGTTCCGCTTGCATTGTCATCCGCGCCATTGAAAATCACCCCGGCCTGTTCGCCGACATGGTCCATATGCGCGCAGATTAAAATATACCTGTTCCGAAGTTTGGCATTGCTCCCGCGCTTTAGACCAACAACATTGTAAGCGGTACGCTTGGGAAAGTACTCCGAATTGGCGACTATGTGGACGCTCGTTTCGAGAGGAAAACTCATTGGCTTGGTTTCGGAGTCAATTATTTCCCGTATGCTCGAAAGGGGATGCTGCAGATTGGTTACGAGCGCCGTTGCCGCTTTCATCCCGACCTTTACGGCGACCAAATCGGGTTTGCCCGGATAAGGGCCGCGGAACACGGACGCCGCAGGCGCGCCGTAATCTTCCCCTGTATCGCCGACAAAAATAATCGCTGCGGCACCGTGCTGGGCGGCATTTCTCATCTTGTAGCCCGCGAATTTGTAGTTTTCGTTTGCTTCCACATCCAGCGACTTTGGAAGTCCGTTCAGAACAACGACCGCCTTGCCGCGAGCGTCCACTCCCGAGTAGTCGTCGTACTGCCCCAATGAAAGCCCGTATCCGCAGAAAACGGCATCCGCCGTCACATCTCCCGTGGCCGTGAAGCCCCGGAAAACGAAATCCTGTCCGAGCGCGGGTGACAAAATCACCTTGCCCTGATGAAGAATTTCAAACGCCCAAGGCGCGTAAATCCTGTTCTGCTCGATTTCATAGGGCTGCAGAAATGTGTCCTTGCCGCCGAAAGGCGTGAATCCGGCTTCTTTCATCGTGCCGGCCATAAGAAGCGCGGCCTGGTAATACTGGTCGCTCCCGGTACCGCGGCCTTTGAACTTGTCGCTGGCGATCAGCCGAATGAAATCAAGTATCTCCCCGCCCTTGATCGAGGCGTAAGCAGCGGAGATTTCGAATGGAATTTCCTCTTGCGAAAGAGAAACTCGCGGCCAGGCGAGTGTCGCGAGAGCGAACAGTCCTGCCGCGGCAACGTATCGGATTGCGTTTGATTTGGTCACGTTGATATCCTAAATAGACGTTTTCGCGCTAATCGGGCAATCCCTCGGCGCGAACTGTTTTTACCAGGGTAATTGCAACTTTTTCTTTACCATCCGCCTCCGGCGCCGCGTTTCGAATGGCTTCGGCCACCTTCTCCGCTGCAGAAATCTCCGGTACGAGCGCAAACATTATCCGTTCTTCTTCTGCGTGCGAGCTGAATATTTCTTCCGGAGCGGCCGCGATGTCGAACTCGTCGCGGGCGAACCGCTCGCCGTTTTCGGGAAACCGTCTCGCCGAAATCACAGTAGCGCCCGGAGCACCCGCCTTTGCAGCGGCCGAAAGGATTTTCTCGATGTCCGCAGGATTTCGAATCACCGCGATCAACAAGTATCCGGTCATTGTTTGTTTAGCCTCCTTGTTCGGCAGCTGCATCCGCTCCGTGCCGATTCGCTTCACCCTTGAAAGCGGATTTGAGCCAAATCGGCGTGACGAGCGTAGTTACCAAAACCATCAATACCATTATGCTGAATATGTCCCGGTTGATCACGCCCGCGGTCAATCCGACCGTGGCGACGATTAGCCCAACTTCGCCTCGGCTGATCATGCCGACTCCGACCCGATAGCTGCTAAGCCAGTCGAAGCCCGACCATTTTGCCCCCGCCATGCAGCCGAGCACTTTGGTGAAAACCGCAATAAAGATTATCGCAAATGTAAACCACAGCACGATCACCTGGGAGTTATCCATACCTCCCGAAAGAAGCTTGGCAAGTGGGGCGAAGATGGGTTTGACGTTCGCCTGCATCCCGATGCTGATGAAAAATACCGGTACGAGCAGCGAGTATGTGACGCTGTGCAGCTTTTGCGTGACGGTCTGGTGATATTCGGTTCGCGCGACGAGAATACCGGCCAAATATCCGCCGGTAATCGCCGCGACGCTGCCAATGAACTCTGCGGACCAGGCGTACAACAATCCTATAACGATTGCGGACGCAAGAAGCCCTTCGGAAATTTTCGATTGCGCGGCCCAATTCAATATCCGTCCGATGTATGCCCGTCCGAGCACTATCGCCCCGAAAAAGAAAAGCGCCATAAACAGAATCAGAATAGCGATTCTCAGTACTCCGGCCGCAGGTTCGGCAAGCCCCGTCGCGGCCAACCCTGCCATGACGTGGTCTACAAGGTTGTCCGCCGCTGACGCCGTGCCTTCGGTAGCAGGCTTAAAGGCGATTACGAACGAAAGCACAATAATTCCTATCACGTCGTCGATAACCGCTGCGCCGAGGATTGTTGTGCCTTCTTTGCTTTTCAGCTTGCCAAGCTCCATCAAAGTCTGTGCTGAAATGGAAACGGAGGTCGCGGTCAAAATCGTTCCGATAAAGACCGCTTCGTAAACGTTGATTTCCATTCCGAGCATTGCAAAGCCCTCCGATGTGAAAAATCCGAACACCATCGGGCCAATCACTCCGCCTACAGCCGCCCAAAATGCAACGCGGCCGACGCGCCGCATTTCGGCGACATCCGTTTCCAAACCGGCCATAAACATCAGGAAAACTACGCCGATTTCGGACAGATCCTTAAGCGTTCCCATCAGCGGCGAGGTGAGCGCGGACGCGGCCGGATCAAGAACGTGTCCTGCCGAACCATGCGGAAGAAAAATCGGCCATCCAAGGAAATTAAGTAGGGATGGCCCAAGAACAAGCCCGACGAGGATCTCGCCGAACACCGCGGGCTGCCCGAGGCGTTGAGACAGCCAGCCGGACATCTTGGCCGCCACAACGACGATGGCGAACATCAACAAAAGCTGAAGCAGATGGCTCATTTTTCCGAATCGGATGCGCCGCCGGACGCAAAAACAGCGGGAAGTGTAGCAAAGATAGGTCCTCAAATACCCATGACTGCGCTTTCACAGCTATAATGGGAGCGGTTTTTTGGAGGCTTCGATGGCTTCATTTCGTTCGGCTTGGGCGCTGTTCGCCGCTGTAGTTTTTACTTTGCTTTTTACCGGCTGCCCGAGCGGCGGCGGCGATTCGGACGGGCAGGGCGGGCCCGGCGCGCAATCCGAAACTTCCGGCAAGCTTTCAGACGCGCATCCCGTTCCGCTCACTCCGCCCGAACCCGTGAAAATCAAGATGGCGTTCGTGCCCTCGAACGAGGCCGACACGATAATCGAAGGAACGAAAAAGCTCGACTCGCTGCTTTCCGCGAAGCTGGGCATTCCCGTCGAGTCCATCGTCCTCCCGCACTACGTCGCCGCGGTCGAAGCTCTCGGCACCGGCGACTGCCTGGTGGGATGGCTTCCCCCGCTGGCTTACATTTACGCCAACCAACGCCACCAAGCCCGCGTCGCGCTCAAGGCCGTGCGCAAGGGGACGCCGTACTACTACGGCCAGCTCATCGTGCGCAGCGACAGCCCGATTCAGACGCTCGCCGACTGCCGGGGCAAGCGGTTCGCATGGGTTGACCCGACTTCGACCTCCGGCTACCTGTACCCGCGGGCGATGCTGAAGGCGGCGGGAATAGACCCCGACAAGGACCTCGGCGATTCGGTTGCCACCGGCAGCCACGACAGCGTGGTTATCTCCGTACTGCAGGGCAGTGTGGACGTCGGCGCATGCTACGTGGACGCGCGCGAGCGCGCGAAGGAAATCAACCCGAAGGTGATGGAGGAAACCCGCGTCATAGCCAAGACCGACCCGATTCCCGGCGACGCGGTAGTGCTTTCGGGGCCGACGTATCTCTCGGACGAATGGGCGAAGAAGCTGACCGGCGCGCTCGTCGAGGTGATGCACTCCGGCGAAGGCAAAAAGATCATCTTCGATATTTACGAAATCGAGGATCTGCTTCCGGCTTCGGATTCAGACTACGATGTCGTACGCAAGATGGCGGCGGAGCTTGACCTGGACGTCGAGGCGCAGCTGGGGAAGGGGAAGTAGTTTGCCTAATTTGGCCGGTCTGCTATAAGCCAGTACGTTGCTATATGACTTCTGAACCCGTGCTACCATCTCGCACGATGCCCGGGCCTGCAATTCTGTGCCGTGACGTCGCCAAGCGGTTCCCCGACGGGACCGAGGCCCTGCGCGGAGTTAGCTTCGCCGTCCCGCAGGGCGAGATCGCCGCGGTCATCGGCCCTTCCGGCGCCGGCAAGTCCACGCTCCTGCGGTGCATCAACGGGTTGATCGCGCCAACGTCCGGCTCGGTCGAGACGCTGGGCGAGGCCGTATCCAACAAGGGAAGCCGCGGACGCGCTATCCGGAGGCGCGTCGGGATGGTGTTCCAGAGTTTCAACCTGATCCCGCGCCTGACGGTGCTCCAAAATGCGCTCGTCGGACGGCTCGGATACAAGCCGATTGCGCCATCGCTTTTTTTCCGGTTCACCGCCGACGAAACGGACAAAGCGCTGGCGGCATTGGATAGGGTTGGACTGGCGAACGAAGCGTGGAAACCCGCAAGCCAGCTTTCGGGCGGACAAATGCAAAGAGTGGCTATTGCAAGAGCGCTGGTGCAGGATCCGCCGCTTATCCTGGCCGACGAGCCGGTGTCCAACCTCGATCCGGTCATCGCCCGCTCGGTGCTGGCGCACCTTGTGCAGATCTGCCGCGAGGACGGCCGCACCGTGCTGCTCAACCTGCACGCGGTGGATCTGGTGCGGCTTGCGGCGGAGCGCGTCATCGGCGTCCGCGCCGGCCTGGTCGTCTACGACGGCCCGGTTTCTGGCCTCGAAATGTCTGTCCTGAAGCGTATTTACGGGGAGGAATACTCGGACTAGATGCAGCCGCCTTCCGACAATCCGAAGCCCGAATCCGCCTCCCGGACTCCCCGCAGCCCGCACGCCGCAGCCCGCGCATCGCTTGCCGCTTTTCTCGTACTGATCGGCCTCGCAATCTGCGTAAAAAGCTTTATCGATACTGATTTCAGTCTGGATCTTTTTAAGCACACCGAAACCCGCGTCGACCCCGCCACCGGCAAATCCGAGTTCGTGAAGGTCTGGGGGATGAGCGAAATGACGCGAAATGCGCTGGCCAAAATCGCCCGCCCCAGTTTCGAGCCGGAGCTTCTGCGCAAGCTCGCCGCCGACATGTGGCTGACCGTCGAAATCTCGCTTGCCGGAACCATCCTGGCGCTGTTCCTGTGCTTTCCGATGGCGTTCCTGGGGGCCAACAACCTGATGCGGGGCTCGCCCGCCGCCCGCACCGTCTACATCGCCGTCCGGTTCCTTTTCAGCGTCAGCCGTGCTTTTCCGCCGATACTCCTGGCATTGCTTTTCGTTCTCGTCGTCGGCGTGGGGCCGTTCGCCGGAGTGCTGGCGCTTGCCCTGCACTCGGTCGGCGCTCTCGGCCAGCTTTTCAGCGAAGCCATCGAGAACATAGACAAGGGCCAGGTTGAAGCCGTCGAAGCCGTGGGCGCCCACCCGGTGCAGGTCGTCTGGTACGGCGTGCTGCCGCAGGTGCTGCCCCGTCTGGTCACGCTTTCCATTTACAGGTGGGATATGAACATCCGGATGAGCATGATCATCGGAATCGTGGGCGCGGGCGGCATCGGGTTCATGCTCGACCAGTACATCAAGCAGTTCAGGTTCAGCGAGGCCTCGACCGCCTTCCTGATCATCCTGGCGGCGAGCTTCATCCTCGACCAGGTGAGCGCGTGGCTGAGAACGCGGTTCGATTGAATGAATTACCTTCGGAAATTATGATGCGAACGTTGGGTTGCTCTATTGTTTGGGTCGGATTTGTGTTATCCTTTACGTGTCCATCCATTTCGCATCCATCCCGGTAGACTAAGGAGGTGCAGTACATGAGGGGTGCGAGTTTTAACCGGCGTACCGGCTTGGCTGTGTACGCATTGTATTTGTCAGGAATCATTTTTTTGTGCATTTTCGCATCTTGCGGCAGGGGAGCAGGCAAGGGAAGTCCACCTACCTATGCCCAAAGTGCGGTCGCGCCTTCCACGGTTCAGATTGCGGTCGATCCACAGGTTTACAAAATGCTCCACGAGGAGTTGATGAAACGCCTCGGTGACATGGATAAAAAAGTATCGGCGGTTCCTCCCGGCTCGATCGGCAAGGTGACTGACCTATCGATCGACGCCGATGCGGAAATCATTCGCTGGAGCTACGTAAATCCGGGCGATTTTGACCAGGGTGGCGAAGTGGGTGTGAGCGACATTACGCCGCTGGCCGTATATTTCGGCGGGATACCCGGCGACGGGCTGGGCAACGACGCCGCGGAAGCGTTTTTGGATTATGACGGAGACGGTGAGGTTGGAATTGGCGACATACAAGGAATAGTGGACGGTTGGGGCAACTCGGTTGACCATTACTTGCTGGAAACATCTTTGATTCCCGAAGGCGCAATTTTCGAAATGTTGGAAACGCCGGTATTGAGCGGCACTCCGGGTTGGCCAAAGGTGTTTGAAGTTCCGTTTCCCGAATTGATTCTTGACAGCATTCGCGTGACGCCTGTGGACGAGGGAGGAAAAGAAGGAGAGCCCAGCGATTTTTTTGCTCTGGAAATTCCACCTTTGGTTTTCGGAGTGACGCCTTTGGAAGGTGATCAAGGGCAGTCAGTTACATTTCAGGTTAGAGCGGCTGGTCCCAGGCCGTATTCTTACGTATGGGAATTCGGCGGTGGTGCATATCCCAATGGAGCGTTCGTCGCCGAACCGATCGTGGTTCTCGGGGATAGCGGCATTTATCAGTGCATAGTTTCGGTTTCAAACGAATATGGCGCAACATCGTTCCCGTTCGAGCTGTCTGTCGGGCCATCTGCGCCGCGTGTAATTTCTATTTCGCCGCCCGGCGGCAATGTGGGAGAAAAAATTGCTTTCCACGCGGTTGTTTCCGGTACCGCCCCGCTGACCTACGCATGGGATTTCGGCGATGCTGCTACGCCGCGGTTTTCATCAAGCGAGACGCCCTTGGTGACTTTGGCGATGCTGCCCGGCGAGTATCCGATAAGGCTAACCGTCACCAACGACCTTGGCAGCGACACGCTGGAAACAACGATTTCCACCGTAGCCATTCCTCCGACTATTCAAGATGTTTCCCCCAACGAAGGTGTTACGAGGGAGCAGGTGACGTTTTCGGCGCATGCAACGGGAAGTCCGACGCTTGTTTACCGTTGGGATTTCGGAGGCGGAGCAACGCCCAACCAATATATCAGCGGGGAACCAACCGCGACGGTCGAGTTGGGTGTGCCGGGAACCTACTTTGGGAATCTCGTGGTCGTGAACGACTACGGACTCGCCGAAATGCCTTTCGGCTATGTCGTAAAGCCCAAGCCCGGTTCCTGGTCGTACGAATTCATCGAATACGGCGGTACACGGAATCTTGGTTCCTTTACCAGTCTTGAGTTTTTGCCCGACGGTACACCTGCTGTTGCATATCAGGCTAAGATTGATTCTTCGAACTTCGAGGTCGTCTACGCCACCAAAGATGCAAGCGGCTGGGATATTGAAACGGTCGCCAGCGGCGGCATAATCGGATCGTTTACGAGCCTGGAAATCGACAATGACGGAACCCCCGTCCTTGCATACCAGGCCGACGGTGAGGCGATAATGCTCGGAGCGCGGTACGGAGGGTTTTGGAACATCGCCGAATTGCTGCGAGGCGATATGCTCGGCAATGCACTCACACTGGAAATATCGCCCGTTGGCACAAAGGGAATCGCCCACAGAAAGCCGGGGTTGCCGTATGAAGTGCGATACGAGCGTCTTGAATCGCTTGGGCCGGAGTCCACGGTGTTGAGCGATGGCACGAGCGCGGGTCTCGGTTTCGACTCGCTCGGTAATCCGCTTGTGTTCGCGTACGACGGAAATTCCCAGTTTGAGTGCTTCTGGTGGGATGGCAACCAGTGGGGTGAGTCCGTGGTGGATACGGGAACCAATATGGGGCATGGCGTCATTTCCGTGGCGCTGGCTCCGAACGGAACGGTTGGCTTGTCTTATTTCGCGGAATCCACCTACGACGTAAAATACGCGGAATGGACAGGGACGAATTGGGCGCCGGTCACCGTGCGCAGCCAGGGTTTCGTGGGACAGTACAACTCGCTTGTGTACGACGAAAACAGCAATCCATGGGTGGCATTCAACGATGTATCC
Source organism: bacterium (assembly GCA_039961635.1). Taxonomy (NCBI): domain Bacteria; species bacterium. The sequence continues at coordinate 11,178 of JABRWB010000039.1, read as the reverse complement.
AACTCGGATTTGGTTGTTGCCAGGCGGGTTGGAACCTTCTGGGATGCCGACGTCGTGGACAACGGCGGCGCGGAAAACAACAGAGTCGGCCAGTACTGCTCGATCGCCATCGCCCCCAACGGCAAGCTCGCGATTGCTTATTACCAGAGCCAGCGTGACAAGTACGGCGCCAAGTACGCTTGGGTCAATTAGAAAGTTAATATGCACGGCGGCGCTCACGGCGCCGCCGTGTGTTCGTTTCGGGATGCAAGTGCGGAAGAGGGGACTTGAACCCCTACGACCTTGCGGTCACCAGGCCCTCAACCTGACGCGTCTGCCATTCCGCCACTTCCGCAGTTGGGGAAAAAAATTATACCCATCGCAGGCGGAAGTTTCAATATCGTATTGATTGCGGCGCGATTTTGCTATCCGGCGCCCAGTCTTTCCCGTTTCCGTCCAAGCACCGCTATGGTTACCCCTACGCCGCCTTCGGAAGGCTGCGCGCTTCTGACGTGACTGACCTGCGAATGCTTGCGCAGGTAGTCGCCGACGAATTTGCGCAACGCGCCGGTGCCGATGCCGTGCATAATTCTCACCTCCGTTAATCCCGCACGGACTGCGGCGTCGAGAAATATTTCAAGCGCCTCGAACGATTCTTCGGTCGTCTTTCCGTGCAGGTCAAGCACTTCTTTCGTAACTTCGGCCGAGGCGGCGACGATTCTTCTGTCCATCCCAGGGTCTTTCGCTTTTTGTTTAAGCTTTTTTGCAGCCTCGAATTCGCCCAAGTCGATGAGGGAGAGTTCGTCAAGCTTGGCCGTTACCCGGATTTTATTCACTTCCACGTTCGCGCGTTTTTTCGTTTCGTCCACTTCAAGTATTTTGCCCAGAGTACGCGTTCCGGCGATAAGCACCGCATCCCCTGCGACCAAAGGTCTGCCTGCCGTTGCGACGACGAATCGTTCAATATCGAGATCTTCATATGCTTCCTCGATTTGTTCGTCCAGTTTTTTCTCCACGCTCTTCGCAATTCGGTGAGCTTCCTGAACGAGCGCCACTTCCGACGCAGTTTTTGAGCGTTTCACCCTCGATTTGATAGACTTTTTTGCCGCGTCTATCATTTCCGCAGCTTGTTTTTCTATTTCGGCTTTCCATCGCTTGCTTTCCTTGACGAATTCCTCTTTACGAGCTTTCAGCTCTTCTTTCAGTCTGCGGTTTTCCTCTTCGAGTTTCCGCGTTTCGACCGCGCGCTTTTCGGCATCCACGCGCGCCTCGTCGAGCTGTCGGATTGCGTCCGCCATCACCTTGTCCTTTGTGTCCAAAACGGATTTGGCGATTCCTATTATTTGTTGATTTACGCCGAAGGTGCTGGCAATATCCAAAGCAAAGCTTTTGCCGGGCTGATTTTCAATTACTCGGAACGTCGGTTTGAGGGTTTTTTCATCGAACTCAAGCGAAATATTTTTAATTTCCGTATGGCGATAGGCCATGCCCTTCAGCAGGTCGTAATGCGTGGTCAGCACCGGCAATGCAGGCTGTTTTATTAAATAAGCGATTACTCCGTATGCCAGCGCTGCACCTTCGGTGGGTTCGGTGCCTCCTCCGATTTCGTCCATGAGTATCAGCGCGGGTTTGTTGCAATAAGGAAGATTCGTTTCCGGATCCGCGCCGTACAGCCACTCGTCAAGACCCTTAAGAAAATGAAGATGGCTGGTGAACGTCGATAGCTGCTGCGATATTGATTGATCGTCCCCAATGTCCGCGAAGACTGCGCCGACTTCGGGCACGGAGCTTCCCTCGTCTGCGGGAATGAACGAACCGATGGCTGCCATCAAAGTGTGAAGCCCGATTAGTTTCAGCAAGACCGTTTTCCCGCCCGCGTTCACACCGCTGACTACGAGGCCGCGAAAGGGCGCTTCCATACGCACGTTTTCCGGCACGAATCCCGCGATCAGCGGATGACGAGCGTTTTTTAAATGAAAATTTGGGCCAAAAATCGCGGGGCGAGTGCAATTATATTGGCGGGCATATAAAGCGCGTGCAAATACCGCGTCCAGCTCCGCGAGTATTTCGAGATTCGTTTCGATGTGATATGAGTATCCCGCGACCTCGCGAGCAAAGTCCAATAGAATGCGTCGTACCTCGATTTCCTCTTCGACAAATAATCGCACACGAGCGTTGTTTAGGTCGATTAAGGATTCTGGTTCGACCAGCACTTGCGCGCCGCCGCCCGACAAATCCACGACAATTCCCGAAATCGCACTCTGTGCTCCCCGCGGGAGTGCGATTACAAACCTGTTGTGTCTAAGAGACAGATGAACCTCATCGCCGTATTGGCGTTGATATTGAGTCACAAGATCGTCAACGCGTTTGGTTATTACGCGTTCTTGATCGTGCAGTTGTCCTCGCAGCTTTCTCAAAAGAGGGGAGGCGCTATCTCTGATTTCGCCCTCTGAAGTGAACACCTGACGGAATCGGTAATTAAGCGCGGCGAGCGTTTCCCACGGAAACAAAAGGTCGCAAAGCCTCGGCTGGCTTTCCGGCTTGATTTTTTTTGCGAATTCATCCACCTCACCGCACACTTCAAGAAAATCGCGAAGGATTTTAAGCTCGTCAGCAAGGATAATGTCTCCGATACGCGCTTTTGCAACGACGATTTCGACTTCACCCACCAATCCAAATGAAATTCCGGAAAAATTCGGCCGCGAATTTACAAACTCAAGCGCCTCCTGCGTCCGGTCGAGCAGGAATTCGATTTGCTTTTTGTCGAACACCGGTTTCGCTGATTCGAGTAGTGATTTCGCGCGCGCGCTCTTGGCGTATCCGGCCAGTTTTCGGCGGAACTCGTCGAATTCGAGGTCCGAGTGGGATTTTCGGATTAATTCTTCTACCGTCATACACTTTGCCTAAACTTCGGCAGCCAAATTCTAACAGAAGGATGTGGAGTTGCACGGCGAAAATACACGTCTAAAACAGTTTGCCGCGCGTCGCGTTGACCATTTCCTGTGTTGCAAGCGGATGGCCTGGTTTCAGCCGCAGCGCTCTTTGGCAGTAATCCGCCGCCTCGCGGGAGCGCCTAAGCCGATTCAGCACGAGCGCAAGGTGGGCGTAAACGTCCGGATCTTCCACGCCTTTCGAGACCAGGCCGGATAATATATCGCGCGCGTTCGAATATTTCTTGACCCCGATGTAAACGTTCGCCGCGGCAATCGACGCGGGTATATGCCTCTGATCGAGCGAAATCGCGGAGAGGAACGAGCCAAGCGCCCGTTCCTCCAGCCCCTTCGCAAGAAACGCGCGGCCCAGCTTGTAGTGCAATATGGTGTAATTCGGATTGTGCTCGATCGCCCGCTGATACAGGTTAATTGCGTCGTCCACTTTTCCGTCGCGCAAAAGCTGGTCGGCGCTCTCCATGTAGCTTCGCGCCAGGCTGCCGGTGGTTTTGTGCGAGGAATCTTCAACGAACCTGGCGATCTCGCCGAAGTTGACCAGCACGGCAGAAAGAGTGCCTTCTATTCTCCTTCGCCGGGCGTTTTTCTCTATGAGCTCCACGCTGATTGCGGGATTTTCCTGACTCGTGATGAATTCGCGAATTTCTGCAATGCTGAACTTGTCTCGCAGCGTCTTGGACAAAAGTATCACCTGCTCGCCATCGCGCAGACGCTTTTTTGTAGTATGAATTCTGAACCGCTCCGCCATTCCAAGCATATCTGCAGGCTCTTCGTCGAGGCTTGTATCCGAGCTTCCGATGATCCTGGATTCCACAACGGCGCCTTTCACGGATTCCAGTTCCGCGTATTCGCCCTTGTAGAAGTAGTACTCGGTGGATTCCCCAGACCTGCACAGGAAAACGGTGTTGTTCTGAATGAAACAACAGGTCGTAGACACGCCGATTTTGCCCAGCTTGCCTTTTCGAAAAGCAAAACGGTAAACGTTCTGGTTTGCTTTTGCGAACATCTTGGACATATACGCTTCTGGATCGGTGCCCAAAAGATCGGCGGGATTCGTCGGATCATGGCCCGGAGTGAAGAATTCCTCTTTGATTACGTCCAGCGCAAGCCTGGCGGCGGCGGAAGCTTCGCCAAGTTCGTTGCCGACGCCATGAACAAGGCACATGAATCCGCGCGGCCGATCGCCCTTGGTTGGAAGGCGATAGCACAGCGTTTCCTCTACTTTTTCTTTCGTATTCTTGCCCACGATGCAGACGTCCGCGAAATCGAATCTGATGTGAGGGATTTCTATTTTTTCTTTCTTGTCCCAGCCCATCATCGCCGCGATGTCATTCTTTATTTCTTCGGCCGACTTGTACTGCGCGCCGGGATTGCGGTCGAGAAGCCGGTAAATGATCTGCTTCGCTTCCGCTCCAATCATTGACTCATGGACGACTCGGAAAGTATCCCCGTTTAAGTGGTCGTGGATTATGTCGTCCTCGATTTTGAAGCTGTACGGCGGATGCCCGACCAAAAGCTCGAAAAAGACAAGGCCCAGGCAGTAAAAGTCCGAAGCGCGCGTCACCTGGCCCGACTTGACCCAATCGTAGGAAAAATACTCCGCGCTTGTGTTCGCGAGATTTCCTTTTTCCAGAATTAGCTTTGACAAAAATACGTCCGCCAGCTTGACTTCTTTGAGGTTCGTTGAAAGAAAAATGTTCGTCGGTTTTAGTCCGCCGTAAACCGGTACATTGTTGAAGTAAAGAATTTCAAGCGCCTTCGCAATTTGCATCGTGATGTGCGCCGCATCGTGAAGAGGAAGCATTCCTCTGCGTACGAGCAGATCCTCCAAACTTTGGCCCGCGTCTTCCATCGCGATGTAGCCGAGCTCATAGTGCACGCCTACGTCGTGCACTTTCACAAGGACCGGATCCTCCAGTGTGGACATTTGCTTCAGGTAAGCCCTGAAATACTCCGCAAGCTGGGGGTACTCTCTTAGATCGATTATTTTCACAAGGCAGGCCGCATTGTCGGCGGCGGTGTCCTCCGCCGTGAGAATTCGGGCGTATGCACCGCGGCAGACTTCCTTGCCGAGCTTGAATCTTCCTCCGAACAACGTGGAATAAATGAAACTGTCAAACGAAATCTTTCCGCCGTCGTCGCCGAGAAGCGCACCGACTTCCTCCGCAGCGTGCTTGTAATCCCGATGGCGCGCGTCTGGATCAATGGTCAGCAATCTAAGCAGAATTTCCTGCACAGGAATCGGAACGTATTCGAGTTTTGAGAGTGTCGCGGCAAGGATGTCCGGATTATTTGATTCTTCCGGGCCGATATAATCGGAATGCTTTTCGCCGGTGAGCAATTCAAGCATCACAAGTCCAAGCCCGTATAAATCCGTTGCCGGACCCAGCCTCCAGCGCGGTGCTTCCGTGGCGGATTCGGTTTGTGCCGCGTCCGCTTCTTTGAATACTTCGAACGACTCCGAATTGTCGGGTGCGTCAAAATCCGTTGAAAAAACCGCACCGTCGTGTGCGACATTCAGCGGAAGGCTGTCCACATCAATCTCGCGGGGAGCGTCACTTTCGGTTTCAGTAGCATCGTGTTGAGATTCGAACTCGCCGAACGCGGTCCCCGGAGGAAGGTATTCCTTGAACCGCTGAAGGCAGGCCGGGTCTTTAAGCACCGCCGCCGGCGCGACACCGAACAATGCCAAGCGCGCCCGTCCGTCCGCGAGGTTGAAATAAATGTTGTCCGGCGACATGTAACCGTGGCAGGCGATTTCTTTCGACTCCGCGAAAAGCAGTGCCTGCAATATCTGGGATGCAATGGACAGCACTTCCTTGGGCTTGACGCGGCCGGAAGTGTCGAATGTGGAAAGCGGAGCGCCGGCGTCGGGATAAACGACGAACAGGCTGCTCTTGTGCTTTCCGGCCGCAAGCGGTCGAAGGATGCCTGGATGCTCCTTCTGGGCCAAAATGTGAGTGTCGCGCAGGAATTTCTTCGCGGCCTCGTCGTGTCCCAGCAAATCCGCCGGCAGGAAATACCCAAGCACGGATGCGCGGTCCGAATCGCGGAAACCGCGCAAAACCGCGTGAGTGTGAGTCCTTCCGCTTTCGCTGACGAAGGTGAAGTCGCCGATTTTCAGTTTTTCCAATTAAAAGCTCCCTTGGATCGGCTTTGAAAACTTAATACTAGCGCAAATGCTGATTGGCTGCATGGCGCTTCCGCAGCCTTTGGTTAGACGCTCGAAAGTCGTTTTTGTGCCAAACAAAGGCCGGTTTCGCGGTGATATAATCCCCGCTCGCGCCATAGGGCGCAGACTGCATCGGGACTGAATATTTTGGCCAAGCAAAAGGAAAACTGGACTTCGGAGCGCATCCGCGAGGCGTTCCTTGCCTACTTCGAGGGCAAGGGGCACCGGCGGCTGCCGTCCGCGTCGCTCGTGCCCGTGGACGACCCGTCGCTTTTGCTCATCAACGCCGGGATGGCGCCGCTCAAGCGCTATTTCGAGGGACGCGAGGCTCCGCCGGCGCCGCGCTGCTGCTCCTGTCAGAAGTGCATCCGGACAATTGACATAGACCAGGTCGGCCACACCAACCGCCACAACACGTTTTTCGAGATGCTCGGCAACTTCAGCTTCGGCGACTATTTCAAAAAGGACGCGATCGATTACTGCTGGGATTTCCTGACGAGCGCGGAGTGGATGGCGATTCCGCCGGAGCGATTGTATTCGACGGTGCACGAGAGCGACGACGAGGCGTGGGGGCACTGGGAGCTCGTCTGGAAGACCGCGGGATTCGAGCCGCGCGCGCGGATTTTCCGGCTGGGCGACAGACACAATTTTTGGGCGGCGGGCGACACCGGCCCGTGCGGGTACGACAGCGAGGTTTATTTCGACCTCGCACCGGGCGAGCCGTTCGAGGGGACGCGCGAGGATTTCGAACGCTGGGAGGATCGCGGCCGGTTTATCGAGGTGTGGAACAACGTTTTCATGGAGTTTTCACGCGACGAGGCCGGGAATAAAACGCCGCTGCCGAAGAAGAACGTGGACACGGGAATGGGTTTTGAGCGGCTGGTGATGGTGAAGCAATCGCTGGAGCGCGGCGAAAATTGGCAGACCGTTTTCGTGAGCGATCTTTTCGACTACATAATCAAGGAAATACTCACCGAATTCGAACTGGGATTCGGATTCGACGAGTTTGTCCGACGCGTGAACAAGTATGATTTCGCGGGCGAGTTTCACCGCTCGATAGCGATTGCGGATTATTTGCGCTCGTCCGTGTTTTTGCTGGCTGACGGCGTGACGCCGACGAACGAGGGGCGCGGCTACGTTCTGCGCAGGCTGATAAGGCGCGCGATCCAGTTCGGGTTTACGCTGCGCGCGAATCCCAAAAAGCGCGGCGAGGCGTTTCTGGCGAAGCTTGCGGAGAAAGTGATTTCGAATATGTCGCAGGTTTATCCTGAAGTGAAACACAATTCCGACAAGATCAAGAAATACCTTGCGCATGAAGAGGGGCAGTTCCTGCGGCTGCTGTTGGACAGCTATCCGGGGCTGCTCGCGGAAATAGAAAAGGCGAAGGCCGCGGGCGAGGCGCTTTCGGGCGCGGTTGCGTTTCTCTACCACGATTCTTACGGGCTGCCGTTCGAGGTGACGCGCGACGCGTGCGCGCAGTACGGAATCGCGCTGGACGAAGCGGAATACGAGCGGCTGATGAAAGAGCAGAAGGAGCGCGCCCGCGCGGCAACGACTTTCTATTCATTTAGCGACGATACTAAGATTTCAATAGTATTGCCTGATGTGGAATTTTTGGGATATGAAACGTTGCAAGTTGCTGATGCCAAAGCTGTCGCAGTACGCGAGTTGTCAGAGCGAGTTGATACTTCAATAAAGTGGATTGTTGCAACCAATAAAACGCCTTTCTACGCCGAGGGGGGGGGGCAGCCGGGGGATACCGGATTCATCGAGGGCGAAGGCGTCAGGCTGCGCGTGATTGATTCCAAACAGAAGGGTCAGCACATCTGCGAGTTGATTACCGGCGATCCGGCGTCGCTTGAAGGAAAAACCGTCACGCTGACGGTCGACGCCGCGCGCCGCGAGGCGATCGCGCGCGCGCATACCGCGACGCACCTGCTGCACCGCGCGTTGCGCGATACGCTGGGCGCGCACGTCCAGCAGGCGGGCAGCCAGCTTTATCCGGACAGTTTCCGGTTCGACTTTTCGCACACCGAGGCGATGACGCCGGACGAAATCGCGCGCGTCGAGGAACTCGTCAACGGATGGATCGCCGGCTCGCACCCGGTGACGACGAAAACGATGCCGCTCGCGGATGCAAAGGCGCTGGGCGTGACCGCACTTTTCGACGAGAAGTACGGCCAGGAAGTGCGTGTCGTCAGCGTCGGAACGCCCGACGGAGCGCAGGATTATCCGCACTATCCCTGGCGGCGGGACGCGGTCGTAAGCCGGGAGCTTTGCGGCGGGACGCATGTCGCGCGCAGCTCGGATATCGGATGCTTCGCCGTCCTGCGCGAGGAGAGCGTGAGCGCGGGGATGCGGCGCATAACCGCCGCCACGGGGGGGGAGGCGTGGAAGGCGCTCGCGGAGCAGGCGGGATTCGCCCGCCGGATGCGCGCCGCTTACAACGCGCCGTTCGCCGAAATCGAAGCGCGGGTTAAGGAAACCGAAACCGAGCTTCGGCTGACGCGCGAAAAGCTTATCGTGAGCGAGCGGGAGAAGATAATCGGCAAGTGGCTTGATAAGGCCGCGGGCGCGGCTCAGGAGATCACGCGTCCGGACGGGAGCACAATCGGCGCGGTCATGATGCAGGTGGATGGCGTCGGCAAGGCGTCGCTGAAGTTTTTGGCCGACAGGATCGCGGACGCGTATCCGGGAAAGCTGGTGCTGCTTGGCGAAAACGACGGCGGAAAAGCCGCGTTCGTGTGCAAGGTGCCGCCGGAGCTGGTGAAGGCCGGGCTGAAGGCAGGGGATATTGTCCGAGTGGCCGCGCAGGCGTGCGGCGGCGGCGGCGGCGGCCGTCCCGACTTCGCCGAAGCGGGCGCGAAGGACGGGGAGAAGGTGGGGGAAGGGATCGAGGCGGCGAAGGGCGCTATTTCCAGCGAAGGCAGAAATTAGAACGGCGATCTCTAAGTAAGCTTGTTTGACCTCACGCAAATATGCGCGGGCGCGGGCGCGAGCGGGATGGAACCGCCCGCGCCCATAATCTCGCCTTTAGCGACTACTACTTTTTGCGCAGGCTCTTGGGAATGGTTCTGGCTTTAGCTTCGCCGCCTTGCTTTTCCAATGGTTTGGGCGAGGCGTCGGGCGAGAGCTTGGATAAATCAACCACCCCAGTGATTCGCGCGGTTGGCAACGTGCTTTGAAAGTAATTGGCGAAGTTCTTTACGAATTCCTCATTGGCCAAAAACTCGGATTGCTTTGCAAAGCACTCAACCTTGACCAACCCGGTGGCCGCTTTGCTTAGCACAAGCACCGAACCTTCTCCGATTCGGAAGAAGTCCATCGCTACGTCCTGTCTTCGCAGAGGAACAAAGGCATGTAGTAACGGTGATTCACATCGGATTTCAGTTCAACCTGTACCGCGTACTCCGAAACCTGTAGTCCGATCTGCCCAGCGTTCGCCCTGAATGGCCCCGCTGCGCTGCCTGTGGCGTTCATAACCAGCACGGTTGCTCCGCAAGTCGCAGATGCAGAACCCGAGAAGGAAATGAACGATTCGCCAGAATCGTCCTGCGCAAGCTCTAACACGGGAATCGCCGCATCCGTTACCGGCTGCCTACAAGTAACGCGCGCGTCCAAAACGCTCGCGACATCCGCGCCCAGTAGCAGCTTGTCGACAGACGCGTCTACAAGTATGACGCTTCCCAGATGCTGGCCCTTGACCACGGTATCCGCGTCCAGCTGATCCAGATTAATCACGACACCCAAAGACATCACTAAACCTCCTTAAAATTAAAAGATCACTAATTCCACTGGCGACTTAACAGCAAAATCAGATATCGCAATGGTTTAATGCAAATTAGATCGTTCAACCGAAGTATCCAAAAAACAGCCGCAACTCGCGGTCAACTCCTTGAAATGCCACGATCGGTTCTCCTTCAAAGCCGACCAAAGAACCGATGTTGCCGCCCTCTGAGAGCAAATAAGGCGTAGACCAGGAATCCAAGTTCCAAATGCTTGCTTTGCAGACTCTTGGTCCGCTGGGATTGACAACTGAGGTTTGAAACAACATCCATACTTCCTGGCCTATTACAGAAAAATGAAATGTATTTTTTACTTCGGCATTCCCGTATATTGTGACGGCTTCATTCCATTCTGTGCCTTCCGGGATTAAGCCGACAATGAACAGAAGGTTTTTGGTAGATTCTTGCAGGAAAGCAATACATGGTTTCCCGGCTATTTCCTTCAACCTTACCATCGAACTTGCTTCGCCCGGCGAGCCTACGATTTGAGGGAAAGGCCAAGTATTGCCTAGCGCATCGTCAGAAATAATGTATTTCGTTTTATGCGCCAAATTGTCCAAAAATGCGATGGCCGGTCGTCCGTCAACGACTGCCATAGATGGGTAAAAGACGTCCGCCGAGGAAACAATGGCGGTCGGAGTCGGCCACGTCGTTCCGTCGCTGTCATTTGCCCTGGCGAAATACAGCTTTCCGGTCACTCCTCCCCTAAATGCAAGCGCGGGAAAGCCTTCAATTTCGCAAATAGAGGTCCGTTTGCTAATATCTCCGGGCGCCGCGGCCACAACTGGCGAATTCCACTCCGAGCCGTCCGGGTATTTTGCACTCACATATTTGATTGACTGGTCTGAATCGTCAAAATAGGAAACCGCTGGTTTGCCTGAAATTATGGCAAAATCGGCATACGCGGTATCAGGATTGACATTGGCAATTATCACAGGTTCATTCCAAAGATATCTTTCGACGTCAATTGCGGTTACATATTTTATCTGCTCTGATAGTGAACTTCCGTAGCAAATTGCCGGAACACCCCCAACAACCGCCAGGTGCGCGTTTACACCCGACTGCTTATCCAAATCAACCGCATAAGTATGCCACCCATGCACATTTATCACGACGCTTTTCTCCGTGCTCGAGCCTTCGCTGTCCCATACTTTAACAGTCGCCGTCGTCGTCGGATACGGCACGGTGTACGTGTGCTCCTGCACCGGGCCGACGCCTTCCAAATCCCACAGCCCGCCGTCGAAGTTCCAGTCGTAGCTGACAATCGTCCCGTCCGGATCGTAGCTGGCCGACG
>JABRWB010000038.1 GCA_039961635.1 bacterium | reverse complement strand
TGATCAGCCCCGCCGCGCGATAGTAAAACGTCCTGAGCGTCCGGTCGTCCTGGAATCCGACGTCCCAAATCCTGCTTTTCGGGCGGTGGAACGCGCCGTCGCCGCCGACCAGCACGAGGTGTCCCGGCCAGTCCGTTTTCTGCCTCCACTCGCAGAAAACCGCGGCAAGCCTGTCCGTGTTCTTGCGCGCGCTGCTGGAGCCGACGGACAACAGAAACGGCTCTTCGACCGCGACTATGTCCGTCCACTCCGGCGGCGTGATCAAAAGCGGCGCGCCGGGGGGGGAGCACTCCGCGCCCAGGAACTCAAGCGAAAGCGCCGGGTACACGACTTTCGCCTTGTGAGCGTCCAGCGGAAAGAGATCGGCCATCGAGCGCCGCGTGTACTCGCTGTCGGCGAGAATTGACGTCGCGCGACGTATCGAGCCGGGCAGGAACGTGCGGTACAGAAGCCTGGCCTTGGCGCTTATCCCCTCGGGATGCGTGTACACAAGCATATCGTGGACGGTGACGATGCGTTTCTTTGCCGGGCATATTTGCGGCAGCGTGAAATCGGGCGAGATGAAAACGTCCGCGCGGGCGCGCGAAATGGCGCGCGGAAGGTCGCCCTGCTCCAAGAGCAGCCTGTTCGCGCCCGGCGCGCCGGGCCGCACGAAGATGACCTTTTTCGGGTCGGGAAGCATCACCGAATCGGGATCGCGCGTGTACACATAAAGCTGCGCGTCCTTCGGTTTGGCCAGCGCCAGCCCCTGGATCATCGCCCGCGTGTATCGCCCAATCCCGAAGGAGTTGGCGGTCGAAAGCGCGTTGACGAAAACTCTCACCGGAAAATTATACCCACGCCGCGCAATGCGGCGGCTGCAAGTTTGCAATGAGAAGGAGATTTCGGCCGCCCGGCGTTTTCAGCATCGCGACGACTTGCTTTTGCAAGTACCTATATCTTTAAAAAACGCGGGAACTCCGATCTTCCTATATTTAGATCAGTTTCCCACATTCCTCCCGGTACTTCCTTCGGCGGGAAGGTTAGCTTCCGATTGCGCCGGATGCGGTTCCCGGCGGTGTCGAAATTCCGTCCCCGCGGATTTCATCGAAACCATAATATCACGCGGTTTCCATTCCCCCGCCGCCCGGCGTTTCGATGACGAGCCTGTCGCACGCGCGGACACGCACCGAAACGCAGCCGGGGAGCGCGCGCTTCGGTGCGCCGCCCGCGGGAATGAGATAAATCGCGGACGGCTTGCCGCTTCCTCCGCCCAATGCGCCCGGCGGGCCGGATTCCCGCCGCTGCGAGAGGATGGACAATTCCGCGTCGCAGAGAAATTCGATTTCGCGGATTATCCCGTCGCCTCCGCGGAACTTGCCCGCGCCTCCGGAGCCGCGGCGCACCGCGTACCTTCTCACGAGAAGCGGATACGCGGCTTCCAGCGCCTCGACAGGCGTGTTGAGCGAGTTCGTCATATGCGAGTGCCGCGCGGACGCGCCGTCTCCGAAAGGCGATGCGCCGTGCCCGCCCCCGATTGTTTCGTAGTATGCGAACGGCGCGCCCGTGCGCGGATCAATGCCGGATACGGTTACGTTCGTCATCGTTCCCGCGGAGGGCGCGGGGATACGGCTTGGAAAGACCTTCGCAATCGCCTGATAAACAACGTCCACGATGCGCTGCGAAGTTTCGACGTTGCCTCCGGCTACCGCCGCGGGCGGGCGGGCGTCGACGATCGTTCCGGGCATAGTGGAAACGCATATGGCGCGCATCAGCCCCGCGTTCGACGGAATTTCGGGCGGGAGCAGGCAGCGGATGCAGTAAAGCACCGCGCTTTCGGTAATCGCGCGCACCGCGTTCAGCGGTCCGGGATGCTGCGGATCGGTTTCCGTGAAATCGAATACGAGCGAACCGCGCCGCCGCGAGATTTCCGCTCGGATCGCGGCGCGCCCCCCCTCCGGCAGTTCGATCGCGTCCTCGGCGGAAACGGGATCGGCGGGGAATCCGCGGACAAGCTGTTTTACGGCCGCATGCGAATAATCCGAAAGCGCCGCGAAGACGGCGGGCCAGTCCGCGGACGAGCTTTCCATAATCGCGGCGAGCCTTTCCGCTCCGCGGTGCAGCGATGCAAGCTGCGCCGCGATGTCGCCGCGGCGCTCGTCCGGCGTTCGCGAGTTGGCGCAGATTAAATCCAGAACGGCTTCGTCGGTTTCGCCGGCGCGTACGAGTTTCACAGGCGGGATGATCAGCCCTTCCTGCACGAGCTCGCGCGAGAGCGGCAGGCTGCCGCCGGTCATTCCGCCGACGTCGGCATGGTGCGCGCGGTTTGCAAGATATGCGATCGGCTTTTCTTTTTTTCCTTCCAAATAAAACGGTGCGACGACGGTGATGTCCGGCAGGTGCGTCCCGCCGGAATACGGATCGTTAAGTATCACGACGTCGCCCGGCGCGAACGCGAACCTGTCAAGCGCGGCGCGCACGCTTGCCGGCATGCTGCCAAGATGCACGGGGATGTTCGTCCCCTGCGCGGCCAAGCCGCCGTCCGCGTCGAAGAGCGCGGTCGAAAAATCGCGGCGCTCTTTTATGTTCGGCGAATACGCCGAGCGCTGAAGGACGACGCTCATCTCCTCGCAGACCGCGGAAAGCATCTGCGAATAAAGCGTGATTTCGACCGCGTCGAGGGAGCGCGTTTTCTTTGCCGTCATTTCGCGCGCTCCATCCACACATGTCCGGATTTATAGCGGCACGCCGTCCATCCGTGTGCGACGAAGCATGTCGCGGTGTCGTCCACAATGGACGCCGGGCCGCGCAGTCCTTTTTTCAAAATCGACGCGTCCGCGGCTTTTCCGCCGGGCAGCGCGACTCGGATTGCACCTGCCGCATCGCGGCTCCATAATCCCGGGTCATCGGGAAGCGCGATTTCCGCGGTTACTTTCAACGCGACGATTTCGACCGGCATTTCCGGGCGCGCGTATCCGTAGTTGCGCTCGTGCTCCGCGTGGAATGCATCGGAGATGGCTTTGCACCAATCCCCTTTCCCGCGCGCCGGGACGACGGCCAGCTCGTAGCTCTGCCCCGGGTAGCGACACATCGCCTCGTCGCGGAAAACGGGCACAGCGTCGAAATCGTCGAAATTGTGCGAAAGCGTTTTCGCGAGCGAGTTGAACCTGCGCCCGATTTTCACCGCCGCGTTTCTGTCGTCGGACATGAGCATGACGGTTTCAACCGCGTCGCGCCGCGGCCGCGTCGCGCACGCGCCGAGCGCCGAAAGGCATCCGGCATCGGTGGGAACGAGAATCCGGGTCATTCCAAGCAATTCCGCGACGCCGCATGCGTGCAGCGCGCCCGCGCCGCCGAACGGGACGAGTGTGAAGCCGCGCGGGTCGTAGCCGCGCACCTGGCTGATTTTGCGCACCGCCTGCGCCATTTTCTCGTCGGCGATGCGGATTATTCCGCGCGCGCAATCCTCCGGCGAAAGCGAAAGCGACTTCGCGAGCCGCGCGATGTATTTGCGCGAGCGCGCGGCGTCGAGAGCGGTGTGTCCGCCCAGCAGTATGTCATCCGGAAGCCGCCCAAGGGCGAGGTTCGCATCGGTGACGGTGACGAAATCGCCTTTGCCGTACGCGGCCGGGCCGGGGTCGGCGCCCGCGCTTTCGGGACCGACGACGAGCGCGCCGCCCGCGCCCGCGCGCGCGATGCTCCCCCCTCCCGCGCCTATCGTGTGCACGCCCAGGCGCGGAACGCGCAGCGGGAATCCGGCGATTTCTCCGCCCGCGTCTTCCAGAACGCGGCCGTCCAAACCCAGGCACACGTCCGTGGATGTGCCGCCCATGTCGAGGCCGATGAAATCGCGCGCGCCCGCGCGCGCGGCGACGGCCGCCGCGCCCACCGCGCCGCCCGCGGGGCCGGATAAAACAAGATCCGCCGGCCGCGCGATCGCCTGCGCCGCGTGCGCCGTGCCGCCGGAAGATGTGAGAAGCGACAGCCGCAATTCCGCGTTGAGGGGTTTGCGGGCGCGTGAATCCGTCAGCGACGCGATCGCGGACTCGACCGCGCGCGACAGGTACGCATGAATGACCGTCGTGCTCGTGCGCTCGTACTCGCGCGGGTACGGATCGAGTTCGCAGGATGTGAAAACGGGAACCTTCAGCGTTTTCGCGAGCGCGTTCGCAAGCGCCAGTTCGTGCTCGGAATTGATGTAGCTGTAGAGCAGGCAAATCGCGACCGCGTCGGGCTTCTCCGATTTCGCTTTCGCTACAACCCGTTCGATTTCGGCGGAGGACAATTTCATTATCGCGCCCCCATCCGGGCCGAGCCGCTCTGCTATTCCCGCGCGCAACTGCTTCGGAACGAGCGGCGGCGGAATGACCGGACGAAGCGAATAAAGCTCGGGGCGATCCTGCCGCCCGATTTCGAGAACGTCTTCCATTCCAGCGGTCGTGAAAAGCAGCACGCGCGCGCCGCACCGGGTCAAAAGCGCGTTCGTCGCGACAGTCGTTCCGTATACGATTTCGATTGCCCCGCCCGCGACTGCGGCGATCCGCGAGATGCCGTCAAGCACCGCGCGCGCGGGGTCGTCCGCAGTGGAATGCAGCTTGAGCGAGCGGCGCTGTCCGCCTTCCGTCCATACGAAGTCGGTGAACGTGCCGCCCGTATCCACGCCGATGCGCACATGGCGATTATAAGGCCGCACTCCCGTAATCCGAATGGAAATTCCGCTTCCGCCGCATTTGCAAAATTCAAAGTTGAACCATTGACAAATGCAATTTAATCCACTATATATATCATTGCTATATAACTGGCGGTGATTGATATAGCTGAGAAGAACGAGTTCAAGAGCGGTGCGCTGAAGGTGCTCGTCCTGGCCGAGCTGGCCAAGGGCGAGAACTACGGCTGGGGCATCGCCGAGGCGATAAAGGCCTCCGGCGGCGGCGACTTCACGCTGCGCGTCGAAAGCCTTTACCCCGTCCTGCACGCGCTGGAGATCGACGGCGCGCTCGAAAGCCGTTGGGTGGAGGCCGACAACGGCCGGCCGCGCAAGCTGTACTCGCTCACGGCGAAAGGGCGCAGGCTGAAAGACAGGCTGGTCGGTGACTACCTGAAGACCGCGGAAGCGACGCTGCGGGTCATCGGCAGTTCGCTCGCCGGGGAGGGATAGCGATGGAAGTAGAGGAAAACGCGATCCGGCTGGATTTGCCGCTTTCGCCCGCGCTAAGGCGGGAGATTGAAGCGGAAATCGCCGACCACGCGGCGTGTGCGGAATCTCGTGCTCTCGGTGGAGGGAAGGAGATCGCGTCCCGGCTCGCGTCGCCCAAATCCCGCCGCGCGCTGGCCGCGCCGCATGTCACGGATCAGGTAATTTCTACGCTGACTCGCTGGCCCTCGCGTGCCGAGTGGCGGGAGTTCGCGTGGCTGGTGTTTTGGTACGCGGTTGTTTTTTTGGCAGACTGGCTTTCCTCTTGCATAGATTACGATCCAATGGGCTGGCGCTATCACTCACGCCGGATTCCGTTTGATTCCGGCTACGTGATTGATTTGTATGTCGCAGCGTGGCTGCTTTCAGCTATTGGGCGGGCCGGGTTTTTCATCCAATTCGGGTTGACGCTAGTTCACGCGTTCCGGCGCGGTGCGGGCGTGCTTGTGGCAAGGCTGATTCAACTTAAACTGATACATACGATTCTTGTGGCGGCGGGATTCGTCGCGCTTACGGGAAGAACCCTGGACGAGTTTTGGCTTCCGATTTTATGGGAATGGAAGCCGGGAATGTTTGTAAATCAGTGGACCGTCGCCGCGCTCGGCGCGGTTGCGCTTGTGCTCCTAGTTCTTCCATCTGCTCGTAGATTGAGAATCGCCGCGGCGTTCGCGCTTCTGCTCTCGATATTCCTGATACAGGGTGCTCCGGTAAAGGCGTATGGGGGAAATATGACCATCGTCAGGAAAAGCGGGAAATCTTGGACGCGCGAAACCTCCACGGTTTCGACAATGCCGATGACGCCTTTTAGCGAATACGTTATCGAGCCTTTCAATTCGAAGAGCCGCAGCCGGGTTTTTTTCGAAAAAGAGGATAGCTGGTGGACTGGGCCGTATGTCGAATCCGGTTCCGGTCTCGGCTGGCTTGCGTTTCCGATTCCTCTGATGGGGGTTCTGTCGCTTCTCGCAATGACATGGTTGCTCGGCCGCGGCCGTCCGCTCGAAGCGATGTTGTATACGCTTATGTCCTCGCTTGCGCTTTTCGGAACAATCGGGCCGTTCGTTATGGGGTCGAATATCTTATTCGCAGAGCCGTCGCGGATACTCATCGCGAATCCGACGCCATGCTTCGACAACGCGTTTACGAGCGGACTTAATTTCGATTTGGGATTGATCCTCTTTGGCTTCTTCCTCTCCGCGCTGCTACCGTGGCTGATGGTGGGGCTGTTCGCGAGGACGAGAACGAACCGCAATCCGAGCATCGCGGATTAACTGTCCGCAATCGCGTGAAAAGTAATTTAAACCCATGAACCGCGGCATTTATGCCGCGTTCGCACGCAATGCCCCCCCACCAGGAAGCGCGGCCTTCAGGCCGCGTAAAAAAACATGCACCAACTCCTCATTTCTCCATCCCCACGATCCACGTGAACTCGTAATCCTCCGGCCTGGGAGCCAATCCCGCCTTCACCGGATTCATCACCAGATAGTTCATCGATGTCGAGTAATCGTTTTCCTTTTTGATTATCCTGTTGAAATATCCGCGCTCCCAAAGCGCGCCTGTCCTTTCCATTATCCCATTCGCGTACCTGGCGGACGCTCCCTTGATTCTGAACATCACTTTGTCGAGCTTGGCCCATTCGCGGTTTTCCATTCTGCAAGGTTGCAGAATCGCGTGAAAATGATCGGGCATAACGCAAACCGCGAAGATTTCGTAAAGACCATCGGCGGGGTGGATTATTACTTCCAGGATTTTCTTTCGCGCCGGAGGCGGCAGCGGCAGGCGGTTAACCGTGGAGGATGTCACGAAATAAACGGCCCCGTCCTCGAAGATGTGCGTAAGATGGGGATGAAACGATTTTTCCACGACGGGATTGTATCAGGGGCAACTTCGTTTTAGATACGCGGCCTGAAGGCCGCGCTTCCTGGTTTGGATGCTGGGACTTTCGTTTACGCGGCCTGAAGGCCGCGCTTCCCGGTGCGTTTGGATTTGTTTCGGTGCGAAGGAAAGATCCAACTCGGAATGATAACTACCCCCGCGGCTTCTTGCGCGAGCGGCCTTCCTTGCGGCGCTCCTTCATCGCGGCGATTTCGGCCTCGCGCGCTTCTTTGCCCAAAGCGGCCCTGGCCTGCAGCCTCGGAGTCCAGTACATCCCGATCAGCGCGTACGCCGCGAAGCCTATGGAAACCCACTGCGTAGTCGTTATCCCGCCCATCCCCCAAGGCTCGTAGCTCCATTTGTAAAACAGGTGCGGGACGTCGCGGAAAGGCTCTTCGATTACGCTGCGCACGATGCTGTACCAGAGGATGAACTGGTAGTAAACGAATCCGTCGTATTTGCGCATCCTCCAGGATGCGATTACGACAAGAAGCACGATCACGCCGACGAGGAATCCGTAAATCTCGGTCGGATGCCGCGGGATTATCTGCGGATCGAGGATGTAGTTCCCCGGCCCCAAGTACACGTTGTCGTGCAGCTCGTCGTACGGAAAGTTCATCGCCCACGGGCCGTTCCATTTGTGGCCGGTGATGTCGCCGTTCATGAAGTTGCCGATGCGCACAAAGCAGATGCCCATCGCCGTCGGTACCGCGAAGCTGTCCATCACCTGCCAGAAATTGGGCGACTTGTTTTTGAAGTAGAAATAGCAGACGAGGACGCCCGCGACTATCCCGCCGTGGAACGAAATTCCGCCGTGGTCTATCCGTATCCACTCCCAGCCCTGGCCGACGTATTCGTCCAGGTTCGTGAGGACGTATACCAGCCGCGCGCCGAGGAAGCTGATCGGGATAAACCAGATGATAGCGTCCCACACCTTGTCGCCGTTGTGGCCGCGCTTGCGCAAAAGCCATGCGGAGAGGTTCGCCCCTATAAGGAGCGTGAGGGCGTATCCAAGCCCGTACCAGCGAATTTCGCGTCCGAACGCGGTGAAAATCCAAGGGTGCAATTCATGCCTCCGAAGGCCGGATTATAGCAGTCGGCGCGGCCCGCCGTGCTAGACTAGACGCGGAGGAAGGATATGGCAGAGAAGGGCAAGCAAAAATGGAAGCTCGTCTCCAAAAAGCCCGGCGCAAGCTCGCTTTCCAAGGCCGGGCTGCGTACCGCGCTTATCGACGCGAGCAAGCTGTGGCTGGCGCATGACGGGCTGTGGTTCCAGGAGTTCGAGAAGCGGCACGGGATGGAGGAGGCCATCGAGGCCGACACCGAGGCCTGGCGCACGTTCACCGTCCTCGAAGCGAGGCGGATTATGGCGCGTCTCGGCATCGCGCCGGGCGGCGGGATGGACGCGCTGGCGCAATGCCTTGCACACCGGCTTTACTCGAACATCAACGAGCAGAAGATCGAGCGCTCTGAAGACGGGCTAAAGATCCGGCTCACGATGACCGCCTGCCGCGTCCAGGAGGCGCGCCGCCGCAAAGGGCTGCCGGATTTTCCATGCAAGAGCGTCGGCAAAGTCGAATACGCGGAGTTCGCGAAGGCGATAGACCCGCGCATAAAAACGCGGTGCGATTTCTGTCCGCCCGACGCGACGCCGGATAACGCATTCTGCAGGTGGGAGTTTTCGATAGAGTGAAGCTTGAGCCGCGCCGAGCTGGGATTCCGTTCGGGGCGGCCGTGCGTGCCCGTTTGTTATACTTCCCGCTCATGCGAAGGGCTTTTATCCGCGCGCTTCAGGCCTTTTCTTCAATCGTTTTGCTTTTTATTGCCGCTTCATGTCCGGGGAAAAAGGGCGGAAGCGGCGAGGACGGCGGAATCGCGCGTAAAAATGCATTTGACGGCGGCACCGCGGCATACGCGATTCTTACGGGCAAGCTTTCGGGCAGCGGCGTTGTAACGCTCGACGGTAAAACGCAAAAATTCGAGCCGATAGCCAAGGGAAAGCTTGAAGGCGCGGCTGTCGAGTATTTTGCGGATGCGCCGACGGATGCGCGAACCGTCGCGGTGGGTGGCGACTTTGCAGGCACCGCGGGCGTCGTCGAGTATCCCGCGCAAGGAAACGCCGGCAGAATACGGATTTTTCTCGATTCCGGAGGTGAATCTATTCCGGTCGCTTTGTCCGTCGTTCTGGGCGAAAAGCTGGCCGACAAGGCCGAAATTTCGCGGATGGAAAACGTAACCTTGCACTACCGGTCGATGGCGCTCGTCGCGCGTGCCCAAGCCGCGCTTGACGCGGGGGATTGGGATGCGGCGGTATCGCACGCGCGCAAGGCTCTCGAAGCCTCGCCGGACAACGCGGCGGCGAATACGGCGCTTGCGCGCGCCCTGATCGCCCAGGGAAACGTAAAGGATGCCTTCGCGCTGGTTGCGCACAACGCGCCGACGGGCCGGCTTACTGCATACGGATACGAAATCTGGATGGATTCGATTGAAAAATCGTCCGGGGGGGCAGCGGCGCTCAAGGAAATGCATGCGCTGCTTTCGAAAGGAGTTTTCGATGCTTCGCTGGAGCTGGAGATTAGGGGCGGCGTCTATCACCGGCGTCTGGCCGCGTCAGGCTCGTTGCAGGACGTGCGTGCGAACTTGCAGCGGTACGCGGCGCTGGCGTCGGAGGAGGAGATTCCGGATTCGAGCCTGCCCATAGCACGCGAACGGGCGGACGAGATGCTGAAAAGAATCGGCGATGCGTTGTCCGGGAAGCCCGCGCAGCTTTACGAAAATCGTTTTGAAGATGCGCCAGAAGCGGGATTCGACAAATCATCCGGCGTGTGGAAGGTGACCAAGGCAAAAGGCGAAAGTTTTTATACGGCAAATCCGAACGAAAAAGGGATTTGCGAAATTGTGCCCGCGGGGGATTTCGGGTTTACCTCCGATATGCGGATTTCGCTTCGAATCAGGCTTCGGGAAAACGGCTCGACCGTGGAAGTTTCCCCCCGCTGGTCGGAAGGCGAAGCCTACCGCGTTGTGCTTACGTCCAGCAAAGTTTGGATTTATCGCGCTCGGCCCGCGCGCCAAGACAAACTGTCCGCGGCGCTGCTTGGGGAAGGCAAGCTGGACGTAAAACCGGTAGGCGAATGGGTAACGCTCGCGGTGACCGCGCGCAAAGGGCTGGTGGAGGCCACCGTAAACGGCAAAACCGCCGCGATCGGCAAGGACAAAAAGCCTTTAAAAGGGGCGGGAATAGCGATAATGGCTTCCGGCGGGATCGCGGATATAGACGATCTTGTCGTCACTTCGCTCTAAGTCAGTGTCCGGGATCGTACATCAGCTTTTCGGCTCTGTAATAAATGTAGTTGCACCATTCGGGGATGTCCTTGCCCAGTTCGAACAGCGCATCGAGAACGGGCTGCCCGAGTCCCGTTAGCTGCCCGGTGGCAAGCGGCTTCAAAAATATCCCCGTGAAATAGGTTACTACGAATCCTGCCGCCTCGATGTCTCTGCGCAGCGTGGACGGACCATACACGCGCAGATGCCCAAGCCACCGGTCGCGGTCGGTCAGCTCTCCGTGTGACTTCAGTATGTTCATCTTGACGCCCAGCCTGCGGTGCATCGAAAGCGCGTTGAGCTCTATTATGTGCATCGCGCCGCCCGGCGCCAGCATATCGGCGTACCGGCGCAAAAACGCTACCGGGCCGTCCACGTGATCCAGTCCGCCGACCATAACGATGTCCGTGTAATGCCGGTTGCTGTTGAATTCCTCGAAAAGCGACCAGTGGTAATCCACATTGTTCGCCCAAACGTTTTCCTTGGCCCGCTCAAGGTAAACGCGGCTGCCGTCCACTACGTCCAAATGCTCGCATACGGAGGCAAGAAGCCCGGTCATCCTCCCGCCTCGGCATCCCATTTCGAGGATTTCGCGCCCGCGCAGGTGCTCGACGATCGTGTTGAAAATGTAAACCATCAGCAACCCGTCCAGCCCCTGGGAGGGATCGGACTGGGTCGCGATGGCGTCAAGCTGCTTGATTTTTTCGGTTGCTTCCATCGTACGAACGCCCCCCCCGAATGCGAGATTCGATTATAACACGGCCTGCAACGTGGCGGTGATAAAATTGTCTTTTACGGAGGCGGCGATGAATTCCGAACCGAAGCGGCTTTTCAGAGCGAGGAAAGGCAGGGTGTGGCTCGGCCTGATGGCGGGGCTGGGCAAGTACTTCGGCATCGATCCGGTGATCCTGCGCTTCGGCGCGGTGCTTCTCTTGTTTTTGTCCGCGGCCGGTCTTGCAGTTCCTGTTTTGTACATCGTTTTTTCGCTGCTCGTGCCGTACGAGCCGAAGGATTGACGATGAGGCGCGGGCGTATTGCGGGGCTGGTTCTTGTTTCAATTTTCGCGGCCGCGGGGCTCGTCCTTTCGCAGCCATCCCCGGCGAGGGCGTACAATCCGTACTACGACGACTATACAAGGCTGTCCTGCCGGCCTCTTTCGATGGGGCAGGCCTTCACCGCAATTTCGGACGACGCGTCCGCCGTTTTCTGGAATCCCGCGGGATTGGCAACCCAGCATAAACTTTCACTGATGCACAATCACAGCGCGCGGCACATGCCGAGACACATCGCGAAGGGAGAGGTGGATCAGCTGGACGGCGATACGCAGGCCGTGGTCTTTCCAATCGCGCCGTGTCTGACGGCGGCCGCCGGATTCAACTTTCAAGGCGAAATGGGTTACGATTATCGGCGGGTAGAGCCCGAAAGCGGTTTACCGGATGAACGGTTCGCCGCGGTCGAGCGGTTCGAAGGGCTTGGATTGTCGTTTTCCCCGTGGACGCAGGTGGGCGCGGCAAGGCGAAGTTTTCATCACCGGTTTGAAAATTCCGGGGAATCCGGTTGGAGCCGGGTGGGGGACGGCTATTCGTGGGGAATCCGCCAGTGGGTCGCGCCCGGCGTAACTTACGGGTACGCGGAATCGCGCGCCGATTTCGACTCGGACGACAAATCGAGCGGCCGAATCAAGCGCAGTGATTCGGGCTGGGCTGTGCGTCCAGCGGGATGGCTGTTGCTGGCATGGGACAAAGGCTCGCAGGCGAACGTCTGGCGTGAAGAGGGCGATCGGTTCGATCCGCTTCCGGCGGACAAAACGGTTGAAACGAACCGCTTCGGCGCGGAAATCAATCTGGCGGGCATTGCGCGGCTGCGCTGCGGCTTGCTGGCCGGACAAAAAACGTTCGGATTCGAATGGACGCTGCCGAACCTTCGCCTGTGGTATACGGAAGCCGAGAATTACCTCGACCGCGTAATCGGCGCGTCGCTGTCCGAGATGCGCGACGTACACCTGTACGGATTCGTGCTGACGTTGCCTTAGACGCGGTTACGCGCCCTTGGCGGAGCCTTCCTTCTTGTGATGCGGGCAGTTCGCGCAGGATTCCTCGTCCCCGCAACCCTCGCCGGTGCAATTGATTCCGGCAAATTCCAGTTTGCCGTCCGGAAGTGTGTGCAGGATGTAGCTTGCCCTGTCGCCCGCTGCGAAGGTTTTGGTCATCCCGCACTTGGGGCACTTGTCGTAATTTTCCGCGAGCGCAAGCGTTGATATTTTCTCCACTCCGCCTTCGGCATATTTGACCTGGATGGTTTTCGCGGCCGCATCGAAGGCGATCACTTCGCCGTCAATTATCTTTTCGTTCTTCGCGCCTTCGCCCTCATCCTCGTCGTCAGCGGTGCCTTCGCCGGCTTCGTTTCCGCCTTCGCCGTTATCGGCATCCTCGCCGTCATCCGCGGTTTCGGCGCCTGCTTTTGCGGTGTCGTCAGGAGGGGCGGCGGAGTCGCCGCCGCCCATCGAGTCGGACGCGGGCGGAGGCGTCATTTCGGTATCTTCCGGTTGCTGCGCGGGGCAGGCCGTCAAAAGGAACGCGACCGTCGCAACCGTGTAAACGAACAAAAAAGCACCGATTATCTTTACCATGGTTACCTCCCGGGCGCGGCGGCGCCCGATGCGAAAGCGGGATTTTACCATCCCAACTCGTTTGTCAAGCGAACCGGCTCTTAAGGGATATTTTTCACTTCCGTCTGCCCGCGAAGCCCGCCTGGGCCGCGGAAAAAAAAACTTTCGCGGAACTTGACAAATCCAAAATCCGGCGGTATAATCTCGAACGCAAGCCCTTTCGGGCGAGCGTAAATCAGTGTTTTTCTTTTGTCAGTGATTCACAAGGAGGTGATGCGCTGGCTGTGCTTTCTATTAGCCCCCGACGTCGACCGCGCTCGCACGCGCACATTTAAAGCCGCGCCGGTGCCGAAAATCCAACATTAATGCGGCATCCGGCAGAGAAATCTGAATCTGATTATCAAGGAGGATAATCCAGATGTCGATTCTTCGAATCAACCAAAACATCGTGGCGCTGAACGCCAACCGCAACTTGCGGGTCACCGGCAGCGCCATCGCGAAGTCCTTGGAAAGACTCTCAAGCGGGCTTCGCATCAACCGGGCGGCCGACGACGCCGCCGGGTTGTCCCTAAGCGAGAACCTGCGCGCCCAGATCCGCGGATTGAACCGCGCTTCTGCCAACGCTCTCGACGGTATCTCGCTCATCCAGACCGCCGAGGGAGCGCTGAACGAAACTTCCGCGATCCTTCAGCGAATCCGCGAGCTGGCCGTTCAAAGCGCCAACAGCACCCTGACGGCGAACGACCGCGTAGGCATCCAGGCCGAAGTAGACCAGCTCATCAACGAAATCGACCGCATCGCGCAGTCGACCGAGTTCAACACCAAGAAGCTGCTGGACGGCACTCTTGGCGCCCTCATTTCCACCGACGATCCCACGCAGCTTCGCGCAGCGGTCATCGGGACGGTCGGCAAGGGCGGCAACTTCACGATCCAGCTCAACACCGTCAACCCAGGCTCACTTCAAGTTCAAAAGTCGGACGTTTTCGCCACCTTGCAGCAACTCGACGCGGTCGGCAAGGTCAATGCGCTCGACACGATCACGCTGGACGCGGTGTTCACCCCGGTCACCGGCCAAAGCTACGGCAACACCGGTATTTTCCAGATAAGCCCCACTCCCGATGCGGCGGGCGCGCTCGCGGTTGCCAACGGGCAAGCCACAATCACAATTACCGATCTGGTGGACGCCGGCACGGGCGGCGCAGGAATCACGATCGGCACCCTGGTTCAGTCGTACGAAATCACCAACGGAGTCGACACCGTAACCTTCAGTTTCGTTGATGCGGGCGGCGCAAACCGCACCGCCACCGTCACGCTCGACACCAGTTGGACGCTTGCAACTTTCGCCGCGCAGGTAGCGGCGGCTGCATCCACCGCTTCGGGTGGCGCGGTCACCGCAACCGTGACGAGCGGTTTCATCAGCTTCAGCGGCAACATCGTCAAGAGCGCGGCCCAGAAACTCACGTTCAACGACGTGGATGGCAGCGGCAGCGAATTTCTGATCAGCATTTCCGGCGGGCGCACCAATCAGTTCTTCCGCAGAATCGAAGGCCGCCTGCAGAATCTCGGAGGGACCGTTGCGTTTTCGATTACCGGAGGCGGCGTCAAAACCATAGGCACCGCTGCGACGGGAACCTTCGACGTGCGTTTCGATACGATCGGCACGCGCGACCTGATCGGCGTTACCTTCCCGCTTCCTTCGGGCGGCTCCTACGGCAACAGCGGCCTCGACGCGGTTCAGGCCTATGCCGACGCAAAGGGCAGCGTCGCGGCGGCCGCGGGTTCGCTCGACTTCGCGCTCGTTTCCCTGTTCAGCGCAAGCGGCACTGCGGGAATTTCCACGCTGATCAATGCGAACGGTCTCACAAACGGCGACCTTTTGGTTCTCTCGTTCACCGATTCAACCGGCGCAAGCCAGACCGTCCAGATGGCGCTCAACACCACAATGACGCTCAACCAGGTCGCGGCGGGACTCCAGAGCCTCGTCGTCAGCGCGGTTGGCCACAGCGGAGTTTCGATCGCGGTATCCACTGACGGCGAAATCAGCATGGCCGGCGCGTACTTCGCAACCGCGGGCGCGAACTACACTGCCATCGGATTCCTCGATGCCGACGCCACCGGCAGCGAGTTCTGGGTGACCCTTGCCAGCTTCGGCGGCTCCGGATCGGGAAGTATTGCCGTTACGAATCTGTTCTTCAGCGCCGCGCTTTACAGCTTGACCGACGGGACCGGTACGGTTACGTCGTCATTCGCGGGAGGCGGCACGCTTTACTCCATCGGCAACACGACGGTCGGCGGTTTCTACGGCAAGCTGGACGTTCAAACTTACACGGGCGACGTTGGAGGAATCGATACACTCACCTTCACCCGCACGGGTGTGGTGGGCGGCCAGGATACCGTACGAGTTGCCTACAATTCGGATGGTAACCAATTCCAGGAAGGCCAGCTCGTCCGGCAGGTTTCTACTCCAAGCTACAACGGAACGATTTACATGTCCGCGATCACCAACCGCACATTCGCCCTGTTCACCTTCAGCAACCAAATATATTCGAGCGTGATCTCGGGCGGCGGCACCCGCGAGGACGCGCTGTACGCGGCCAAGACGTCGAGCAGCAGGATTTCCGACGCGTTCGGAAACAATGTGTTTTCAATCGGCGCTACCGTCAACTACGGCGGATCGAGCATCGCGGAGCTGCAGGGAGTGGAAATCGCGTTCAACCGGTTCCTCACCGCGGGCGAGACCGCGACGTTCAACGTGAGCACGAACAACGTGCTTACGGCGGATCAGCAGACTACGCTCGCTTCCCTTAACCGCTTCATCGATTTCGGCGTATTCCAGGGAAGGTCGAACGTCCAGTTCACGATTTACATCAAGGGACAAGGCGCCGCGACGGTCAACATCAGCTCCAACGACACACTCGAAGACCTCGCGGGCAAGATCAGCTTGGCGATCGCCAATCCGGCATCCACGATGGACCTCAACGCGGAGGCTGGAATCGACTTCTTCCAGCCGCCCGATCTGGTTCACGTGAACACGATCGGCCTTGCAAAGGGCACGCTCTCGATAACCACCCCGATTCCGGGCCTCGAGCTCGTATTCGGGGGCGACGAGGATCTGCTCAACGCGCTTTCGCTGATCGAAATCCAGGCGGCCTCGTCACCCGTTTACTCCGTTTCGGCGTACAACGTAGAGACCGGCGCATTGGTCGCGTCGCAGAAGGTCAACTCGGGCAAGATCAGCGGCCTGCTTCCCGGCCTCGACCTGTTCTTCAACACTTCGGGCGGCGTGAAACTGGATCCGGATCCTCCGACGGCCAACACAAACGCCACTTCGAGCAACAGCCCGTACTTCCTGGCGAACGAGCGTCCGTTGCTGTCAATCAGCGGCACCGCGAAGCAGCTGTTCCTGCACGTCGCACCCCGCGATTTCGTGCTGCAGATCGGCGCGAACCAGGGCCAACTGATCAGCACTTTCATCGGCGATCTCGGCAGCGAGGCGCTGGGCGTGAAAGGTTTGCTGATAGTGACCGAGGATCTTGCTCAGGAATCGATCACGATCGTCGACCAGGCCATTTCGCGCGTGAACTCGGAGCGCGGCCGTCTCGGTGCTATCCAGAACCGTCTGGAAAGCACGATCAGGAACCTCGATGTCGCTGTCGAGAACCTGAACTCGTCCGAGAGCCGCATCCGCGACGTGGACGTGGCGGCGGAAACGCTGACCAGCACCAGGAATCAAATCCTGTTGCAGGCCGGCATAGCCGCTTTGGCCCAGGCGAATCAGCTTCCGCAGGCTGTTCTCCAGCTCCTGAGATAAGTTCTCCTGGTCAGCCGTAATCCGCTTTGGATCGGCTGGTCCGGCCAATGGTAATGGAGGTAGCTAAAGGATGGCTGAGATAACTGGTATAGGAGTCGGCCGCGTTCCGGCGCCGGCGGTCACAACCGCCCCGCCGCCCGCGCCGCTTCCCCGCCAGCCTGTCTCGCCAACCCCGGCGACAAGCTCCACACCTCCCGCGCCGGCACCGCCGTTGGGATCACATACCCCGAACGCCGAGCCGATCAGGAAGCCGAACCTCAAGAGTTTTGATGAGATCGTCAAGCCCATCTCCGCGGAGGAGATGAGCAAGTTCTTGCGAAAGCTCAATATGTCCACAAACCTGTTCGCGATAAAAACCGACATCAGTTTTGATGAGCGGACCAACTGGTTCAGGGTAGTGGTACGAAACACCGAGACCGGCCAGGTCATTCGGGAGATCCCGCCGTGGGACATAGGAGAGATCGTCGAGTATATTGAGCAGCAGGTGGGGAAGCTTCTCGACATTTCCGTATAAGCGGCAGTTTTCCACCTAAACGGAATGAAACGGGCCCGCGACCCAGGTTGCGGGCCCCGTTTTTTTCAGGCTGCGGCCGAGCTGCCGATAACTTGACAGGGGAAAGGACGCGCGCGGATGAGCAGCACATCAGGCATTTTCTTTTCGGGTTTGAACAGCGGGATCCAGTGGGATCAGATAATCGACCAGCTCGTTTCGGTCCAGCGCAGGCCGGTTGACAATCTGATCGCAAGGCGCGAGGAATTGTTTTTCCGCCGCTCGGTATCGCTGGAGGTTAACCAGCGGCTGGCAAGCCTTACGACGGCGCTCGGCAAGCTCAAGCTCGAATCCACGTTTCTTTCCCGCACCGCGAATTCCTCTGACCCGGCGAAGGTGACGGCGACGGCTTCCGCAGGGGCGCAGCGGGGAAGCTATCAGGTCGAGATATCGCGGCTTGCGCGAGCGGGCTCGGCGACAAGCGGGCTGAACGGCGCGATCACCGCCAAAAGCGCGTATCTTGGCGCGGGCAACACCGCGGGGGTGACGGGGCTGTCCGTAACGGGCGCTTTCGACGAAGTGAGGGCGCTGCCGACAACGCATTTCAATGCGCTTTCACAGGCAAACTCGATCACGGCTGGCGACCAAATTCAGGTTACCGGCACGGACGGCGACGGCTACGCGGTGAGCGAAACCTTCACGTTCGCGGGCGACGACACCGATACGCTTCAAAAGTTCGCGCAGTTTCTCGTCGGAGCGTTCAACGGAACAGCGCAGGTGTCCATAGGGTATTCCGGCGAGATTATCGTTCGCCAGATTTCCGGTTCCGGTACGCTGTCTTTTGATCCATCCTCGAATCTGACTTTTGTCGATGCAGACTTTTCCGGCTCAACGCTTAGTTTTGGCGCCGGAGTATCCTATACCGACGGAAGCTCACAAGGCTACGGCGCGACCGGCGCGTTCACATTGGAATCCACCGGATTGCATGAAGTGTCGCTTACCCAAGGTCTTCCGGGGCGGCTGATTTCCACGTCCGCAATGTCGGCGGTTGATACTCTCGAAAATCTCGGCGTAACCGCGTTTTCGCTTTCGATAGATCCTGATTCCGGCGGAAGTCAGATCGCCAAATCCGTCACCGGCCTTACAGGCAAAACGACGATACAAGGCCTGATCGATCTTATCAATTTTCAAGTTCCGGACGTGACCGCGTACTTGGATGGAACGGGCAAGCTGGTAATCCAAGCGAACGAAGGCGGACGCGACATCGTCGCGGCGTCCGCCGCGGGGGGAGTCGTGGACGTGTTCTTCGGCGGCGTTACGACCCAGGACACCAGCGCGCCGGACAACGTAAACAGTTTTGCTTCAAACACAACCGCGACGGACTACACAGCGGTGGACCGTTTTGCGGGCGACGTCGCGGCGGCATCCCTTCGCAAGGCGTCCTACGGCAGCGAAGGAAGCGCGATTTCATCGCTGGTGGCGGGAGTGAACATAAACGGGGGGGGAGTGCACACCTTTGGCGACGGCCTCGCGATAATCCGTACGACCGAGTCCGCCGAGCTTTCAAGCGCGCCGGCGCTGGCCGGGCGCGTGGTCGGCGCGCGCAACGTTTCTTCGCCATCCGCCGCGACGGTTCCTCCGATGGACGTGACCGAGACGCTTTCTTCCGCGAATTTCGCGACACCGGTCACGGCCGGCACTTTCACGATAAACGGAGTGCAATTCACGATAGGCGGTCTTGCGGCGACCACGGTTCAGGACGTGATAGGCCAGGTCAACTCGTCTGGCGCGGGCGTCGTGATGGAATACGACGGCGCGAGCGACAGGTTCATATTGAGAAACGCAAACTCCGGCCCGCAGGCGATAACGGTCGGAGCGGGGGGGGATACATCGAACTTCCTCGCGGCCGCCCGGCTTACCGCGTCAACCGGGGCAGCCTTCATGGCCGGGCGCAACAAGGGCGCGATCTCGCTTTCGGAGCCGCTCGCAACCGCGGGATTCGATACGATTCCCACAACCGGCAGTTTCACGATAAACGGCGTCAACATTTTCGTGGACAGTTCGACCGATTCACTTTCAACCATTATTAACAAGATAAACCGCAGCGGCGCGGGCGTGACGGCATCTTATTCTTCCGCCACCGATGCGCTCACGCTCGTCCAGAATCTGGACGAAAACACGACGGCGGACTATATCGTCCTGGGGAGCACGAACGACACTTCGAATTTTCTCTCGGCTATGAGGCTTACTAATTCTCCGGGCGTCCAGACCGAGGTGGGAACCAAGCGCGAATCGGCGGCCTTCTCGATAAACGGAATTTCGTACACGCGCCCCACGAACAATCCCTCCGACATAGTGGACGGGGTTTCGTTCAATCTGCTCGGAACAACATCTTCACCTGTGACGATTACGATCGAGGCCGATACAACCGCGGCGGAGGATGCGATCGTGGAATTCATCGTCGAGTGGAACAAGACGATGGAGTTCATCAATCCGAAACCGTTGACCGAAGACGAACGCAGGCGAATAGAGCCGCTCACGCGCGAAAAGATGGATCAGATGTCGCTCGCGGACATAGACCTGTACAACAACGAGCGCCAGAGGCTGTTGAAGCAGCAGGCGATAGCCGGCGACGGCACGGTTGCGCTTATGGCGCGCAGGCTGCGCGAGCTGTTAATGGGGCCGGTCGCGAACTCCGGCAAATTCCGCTCGCTTTCGGAAATCGGATTGACCACCGGGCTTGTCGGCACGGGGCCGGAAAGCGCGGTGGACAGCCGCGGCAGGCTGCTTGCGAACACGACGGACGAGGAAACGATCCGCTCGCTGGTACAGGCGAATTCGCTTCTCCAGGACGCGATTGAAAATAATTCGGACGATCTTTTCACGTTATTCTCGAACTCGCTGTCCAGCAAGGCCGAAGTTTCCGGCACGAAAAATCTTGTGGCCGGAGTTTCGCTTTCAAATCCGCTGCAATTCACGATCGGCGACGGCGTGAGCACCGCGTCGGTCACGATACCCGCGGGCTACAGCACGATGAATCAGGTGGGCGGCTACATCGGCTCCGCGCTTGCTGCGGCGGGGCTTTCGGGAATTACCTCCAAATTCGGTTTCGGCTACAACCTGATTCTTGAAAGCTCCAAAACCGACGGCAGCCGCGCGCAAATTCAAATCAACGATTTTTCGGAAGGCCCGCAGGGAATTCTGGACGCGCTCGGACTCGCTTCGGGAACGTTCCTGGGAGGCGATCCGCTGGTATCCGGCGGCGTGTCGACGCGGACGCGCAATTTCATCGACCTTTCGACGCGCGTCGGCGGGATATTGTTCGAGCGCACGCGCACGGGGGGGAGCTTCGACCGGCAGATTGAAAACCTGTCGGGCGCGATTGAGCGCGGCGAGGCCGCGCTTGTGCAGTACGAACTCAGGCTGCGCCGCCAATTCGCCGCGATGGAGCGCGCGCTGACCGAATTCCAGGGGCAGTCGCAATTCCTGCAGCAGGCCATCGCCAACCTGCAGAGCCAGCAGGGCAACGGGTAGGCGGGATAGCGCCTAACTCGGTGATACAATCCGCTTCCGTGGGAACCAATTACGGCGCCTGGGACTACGTCTGGATAGGCGTCGTTTTTCTTTCGGCGATAATTCTGCACGAGGTCGCGCACGGCCTGGTCGCGCTGTGGAACGGCGACGACACCGCCAAGCGCGCGGGGCGGCTCACGCTCAATCCGCTTCCGCACATGGACGTTCTCGGCACGATCTTTCTCGTTTTCGTTCTGCTGACCGGATTCGGCATCGGCTGGGCGAAGCCGGTGCCGATCGACCCGCGCAAATTCGGGAATTTCAGGCTCGGCCTGTTCACCGTCGCGCTCGCGGGGCCGCTGACGAACGTGCTGCTCGCCGGGCTAAGCCTTTTGATCGCGATTCCGATAATTCGCGGCGCGATCTCGTTTCCGGGTGCGGACACGCTCGTCATTGAGATGTTCATCATCAATCTGCTTCTTGCGAGTTTCAACCTGGTGCCGGTGCCCCCGCTGGACGGAAGCCGGATCGTTTCGAGCGCGCTTCCGGCGCAGGCGATGCGCGGCTACCTTTCAGTCGAGCCTTACGGAATTATGATAATCCTCGCGCTTTTATTCCTGCCCGTTCCTTGGCTTCATGCCGCGCCGCTAAGGTTTCTTCTGGGAAAACTGGTAGGCGAATACGTCGGATGGTTCGACGCGTTCGTCAAGGCGGTGTCGTGATGGCGCCGGAATTCAGATTGGACGCCATCGAGTTCGCCGGGCCGCTTGAGTTATTGCTCGGCCTCGTCCGCCGCAACGAGATGGACCCGGCGCGCATTAACCTCAGCCTGATTTGCGACCAGTTCATTGCATACGTAAACGAAAACAAACTGGCGGAGCTCGAGGAAGGCTACGCGTTTCTGGTGCTCGCGGGTACATTGCTGGAAATCAAAAGCCGGGCGCTTCTCCCCGCGCCGCCGAAAGACGCCGAAGGCGAAGGGGATGAGTTCCTGGACGAAGTGGAGCGGGCGGACGGCGGGCAGGTGTTCGCAAGCTTCAGGCTGATCGCTGCGGAATTCGAAAAGCGGCTTAAGGAAATGAGCAGGTTCGTCCCCGGCGGATTCCACAAGGAAATCGAGGACAGACTGATCGTCAGCTTCGACGAGCTTTCGCTTTACGACTTGATGACCACGTTCCAGCGCGTGCTTTCGGAGCGCAGGGCGGAAGGCGTGACGCTCGAACACGAATCGCGGCCGATCGAGGAAGTGATTGAAGAGCTTCTGGAAGACCAGGTGCTTTTATCGTCCGGACGAAAGCTGCACGAGATGCTATACGCGCAGCCGACCGTGATGGATTTGGTCACGATGTTCCTCGCCGTGCTGGAGCTTATCGCGCAGGGCAGGCTGGACTTCCGCGCCGAAGGCGGCGAGGTGCTGATAGTCGGCGCGTAGAGCGCTGGGTATAATGTTCGAGATGATTGTTGCAGGAATCGAATTGCCGCTTGAGAAAATCGCCGAATTCTGCATGCGGAATTACATCCGCAAGCTCCCGGTGTTCGGCAGCGCGCTCACCGACGAATTCCGCCCCGACAGCGATTTGGACATCCTTGTCGAGTTCGATCCGGAGCATGTGCCGGGGTTCGATTTTTTCGGGATGGCGGACGAGTTTATCGATATGCCGGGAAGGAAAGAGGATTTGAATACAGAAGGATTCATTTCCAGATACTTTCGCGATCTGGTATTGGAATCGGCAAGGTTGGTGTATGAAAAGCCTTAAACTTGAGAGAATTTTGAATATGATTGATGCGGCCAAGGATGGGGTTGCGTTTGCCAAGAATGCAGAATTCGAAAGCTTTTGCAAAGACAACAAGCTCCAGTCCGCAGCAATAATGAAGAATGTGGTAGCGGGAGAAGCATCCAAATATGTTATTCCGGATGTCAAAAATAAATTTCCCTTTATCGCTTGGAAAAAAATCGCCGGTGTCAGAGAGGAGGAATCGTGAAAATAGGCATCGTCGTATTTCCCGGAAGCAACTGCGACTACGACGCGTACCGCGCCGCCAAGCACGTGATGGGGATTGATACCGTCTGGCTCTGGCACGGCGAACGGGATCTGCAAGGCGTCGACGCAATAATCCTTCCCGGCGGGTTCAGCTACGGCGACTACCTGAGATGCGGCGCGATCGCGCGGTTCTCGCCGGTGATGGAGTCGGTCGTGGAGTTCGCGAACCGCGGCGGCCCCGTCATCGGGATTTGCAACGGATTCCAGACGCTTTGCGAGGCGGGGCTGCTGCCCGGAGCGCTGATCCGCAATTCCAGCCTGCGGTTCTCGTGCAAGTGGGTCAACCTGCGCTGCGAATCCAAGGAAAGCGTTTTCACGTCGCGCTATTTTCCCGGCGAAGTGATATCGGTGCCGATCGCGCACGGCGAAGGATGCTATGTCGCAGACCGCGAAACTCTCGCGATGCTCGAAGACCAGGGCGAAGTCGTGTGGCGGTATTGCGCTCCCGACGGTACGAGCGAGTGGGAGAAGTTCGGTTGGAACGGAGCCGCGCCGCCCGCGTACAATCCGAACGGCAGCCTTCACAACATAGCGGGCATCCGCAACGAGCGCGGAAACGTGCTCGGCATGATGCCGCACCCGGAGCGCGCTGTCGAAAGCGTGATCGGCGGCACCGACGGCAGGCGCGTGTTCGAAAGCGCGATGGCCGCGGCCGCGGCGGCCGCCGCGACTTAGGTTTGCATGATTATGCTGCCAATTCCGATGTACAGGCCGGGCATCGCACCGCCTTGATCGGAATGTCCGTGCAGCATTTCGGACATGGTTTCGTGGATGGCGCTTTGGGCGCTGCCGCTTCTTCCCTTTTCAGCTTGTTCATTCCCTTGACCAGAAGAAACAAAGCGAATGAAACAATCAAGAAGGTGACGATCGTGTTGACAAATGCCCCGTACCCAAGCACCACAGCCCCTGCGGCCTTCGCCGCGGCGAGCGTCTCGTAAGGGCCAGGATTCGCGGCTCCGGGCTTGAGCAGCAGGTAAAGCCCGGAAAAATCCACCTTGCCGATTACCAGTCCGATCAGCGGCATCAGAAGCTCGTCAACGAGCGCCTTGACGATGGGTGTGAACACGCCGCCGATGATTATTCCGACAGCCATGTCCAGGACGTTTCCCTTCATTGCGAACTCTCGAAATTCCTTCAGCATTCCTGCACTCCAAGCCACAAGTGATTGGCCGCCTTCGCATCGTACAGGTTTCGCGACAAAAGGAGCTTCACCGGCCAGCCGCGTGGCGGACTGCTGATTATAGGCGGGAAATTGTGGTAACTTATTTCCCCTTCGCAGTTCAAGGGAAAGGTGATCCGGTGTCATCTATTCGAATGCAATCTGAAGGCAAACACATTCCCGGCGGGGAAATCACCCCCGCGCTTCTCGCGCGTGTCGGGCTGACGCGCGACGAGTATTTGCGCGCCCGCGAACTGATGGGCAGGGATTTAACCGTCGTCGAGCTGGGCATCTTCGGCGCGATGTGGAGCGAGCACTGCAACTACAAGAGCTCGAAGAAGCATCTGCGAAAGTTGCCCTCCGGCGGCGGCGCGGTTTTGCAGGGGCCGGGCGAAAACGCGGGCGTGGTGGATATCGGCGGCGGGCTGGCCGTCGCGTTCAAGATCGAATCGCACAACCACCCCTCCGCGGTCGAGCCTTTCCAGGGCGCGGCCACGGGAATCGGCGGAATCGTCCGCGATGTTTTCGCGATGGGAGCGCGGCCGGTCGCGCTGCTCGACCCGCTGCGGTTCGGCCCGATATCGAAATTAACCGCGGCGGAAAAAGCGAAGATTGCGAATTCCGCGAACGGAAACGCCGAGGAAGCAATCGCGCGCGAGGAGGCCACACGCGCGCGCACGAAGTACCTTTTCGGCGGCGTCGTTTCCGGAATCGCGCACTACGGGAACTGCCTGGGAATCCCCACCGTCGGCGGCGAAGTCGTTTTCGACGAAAGCTATTCGACTAATCCTTTGGTCAACGTGCTTTGCCTCGGCGTCGTCGAGCCGGAGCATATCGTCAAGGGAACTGCGGGGGGGGAGGGTAATCCCATCCTCTACGTCGGCGCCAAGACCGGACGCGACGGCATCCAGGGCGCCACGTTCGCGAGCGTGAACTTGGCCGAGGACGCGTCGCAGGACCGTCCCGCGGTGCAGGTGGGAGATCCGTTTTACGAGAAGCTGCTGCTCGAAGCGTGCCTGGAAGTCGCGCGGATGCCCGGCCTCATCGGGATGCAGGACATGGGCGCGGCCGGGCTGACAAGCTCGACCTGCGAGATGGCGGGGCGCGGCGGCGTGGGCGTCGAACTCGACCTCGACAAAGTGCCCCAGCGCGCGGAGGACATGACCGCGTACGAAATGATGCTTTCCGAAAGCCAGGAGCGGATGGTGCTTTGCGTCGAGCGCGGGCGGGAGCAGGAATTCATCGCCGCATTCAAAAAGTGGGAGCTGGACGCGGTCGAAATCGGCGTCGTGCTTTCCGAGCCGGTGTACCGTGTCAAGCACCGCGGCGAAATAGTCGCCGAAATTCCGAATAATTTGATTACGAAAGACGTGCCGGAGTACGACCGGCCGGCCGCGGTTCCCGCGTACTATTCTCAGATGCCGGTGCTTTATCCGGACGAAGTCGCGCGCATCGCTATCGAGTTCCTTGCAAATCACGAGTGGCCGGAGGCGCTTCCGCACCCGCCGCTAAACCAGCCTTACGCCGAGTTCCTTTTTCACCTGCTCGCGCATCCGAACATCGCGTCCAAGCGCACGGTGTGGGAGCAGTACGACTACATGGTGCGCACGGGGACGGTGCCGCCGTACGACGGAGACGCCGCGGTCGTGCGCGTCAAGCAGGGGCCGCGCGCGGTCGCGATTTCGACCGACTGCCCTGCGCATGCTTGCTTTCTCGATCCGCGCGCGGGCGCGGCGCGCGCGGTGTGCGAGGCGGCGCGGAATCTGATCGCGGTCGGCGCGCGGCCGCTTGCGATTACGAACTGCCTCAACTTCGGCAACCCGGAGGACCCGGAGGTGATGTGGCAGTTCACCGAAACGATCGAGGGGATGCGCGAGTCGCTGTCGGCGCTTGGAACGCCCGTGACCGGCGGCAACGTCAGCTTCTACAACGAAACCGAGAGGTTCGCGGTCAATCCGACGCCCGTAATCGGAATGGTCGGCGTCCTCGAAGACGCGGCCCGGCGCATCCCGCAGAGCTTCGCGAAAGCGGGCAGCGCGCTGTATCTCGTCGGCGCGACGGACGGGACGCTGGACGCGAGCTCGCTTGCGTATTACATTCTGGGTCTGACGCACGGAAAGCTGGCGTCGCCCGATTACGCCGAATTCGCGGCGAGCCGCGATTTTCTGCTCGCGGCGATGGACGCGGGGCTTGTCGCGAGCTGCCACGATGTTTCGGACGGCGGGCTGGCGGTGTGCGCGGCCGAGATGGCGTTCGGCACTGGCATCGGCTGCGAGATATCGGTATCCGGATTCATAAAGGGCGAGCCGAGCGACAGCGGCGCGGAGATCAAATCCGAGCATCTTTCCGGCGCGTTCAGCGAAAGCGGCAACCGGTGGCTGGTAGAAGTTGACGCTGATCGCATCCCGGACTTCGAGCAGCTTGCCTCGCATGTGCGGGGGGGAGGAGATGGCAAGCGGGGAAGTGAATCCGGAACGCTATCCTTATCCCGCGTAGGTTCGACCGGCGGCGACAAACTGACGATGACAGTGGACACGCTGCGGCTGTACTCGGTCAGGCTCGCAGACGCGGAGGAAGCGTGGCGGAGGGGGATGGAGGCGGCTGGAGCGGGATAAAAGCAACTACAAAGTCGCGAGGACGAGAAGACTATTGTGTGGGCGGCTGGCAGCCGCCGGATTCGTGAGCGCGGCGATGAATCGCCGGATTGAAGGCGACTATTTCAAACATTAATATGCCACCCTGCTACCGATGCTTCAAATACATCAATCTCATAAACGCGGGATCGTACAAAAGCGCATGCGGCACGTCCGCGGCGTCCAGCGCAATCGCAGAGCCAAGGTACATCTCGTCGTCGATCAGTTCCTTCTGCCATGCCGCTCCAGACGTATTTGGAAAAAAGCGTGGCATCCGCGCCCCAGCTCCATTCGCTCTGCGCGGATTCGCCGCCGGCGGACTAGGGCGCATAGCTTGCGATTATTCCGATGGCCCAGTCGCTGTCGTCGGGCGACGCGTCGCGAAGGTCGTCCGAAAGGAGCGTGTACCAAGTCGCGGAGGGAGTAAGCGTGAATCCGCCGCCGATATCGAACGAGCGCGAAAGCTCTATAGTCAGGTCGCGGAACCCCGCGCCCGCCTCGCCGAAATAGTACGCGTTGTACGAGCCGCTGCCCCAGCCCAAGTGCACCATCCAGTCCGCGATCGCGGCCTTGTTCCCTCCGTGCAGCGTGGAGGACAGCCGCGCCTCCACGTACGCGCCCTCGGCCTGGTCGACGTCGAAATAGATAAAAATCTGCGGATTGAGCGGCACGTCCGAAGGAGAAAATCCCGCGTAAATTTCGGTCGTGCCGGGCGAGCCGGTGTGGGGGAATTCGTAGATTCCCGCACCCAGCGTCAGGTCGGCGCGCGGCAGCGAAATAACGTACTCCGCGGTGTAATCCACCTCGCTTACCTGCCACGCCAGTTCGTTCGCATCCGACATGTCGATGTTCGCCCAGATGTCGAACGTGAATCCGCCGTTCGAGAACCAGATGTCGGGCTGGAGCACCCATCCGTCGGTGAACGTTTGGCCGCGCCAGACGTACTTGGAAAGAAACGCGGCGTCCGCGCCCCAGCTCCATTCGCTCTGCGCGGATGCCGGTGCGGCAGCAAGCGCGGCGGCCGAAATCAAAACACACGCGGCGATTATCGAGGTCGATCGTTTTATCATGATTCCTCCAACACTTTTTTGGCGCAATCGGGACAGATTCCATGGCTGAATTCGGCCTCGGAATGCTCCGAAATGAACGCTTCCATTTGCTGCCAGTATCCTTCGTCGTTGCGAATTTTCTTGCACCACGCGCAGATCGGGACGAGCCCTTTGAGGGTTTTTATCTCCGACAGCGATTTTTCAAGTTCCGCGATCAACCTGTCCTTCTCGGCTTCGGCAAGTCTGCGCGCGGTTATATCCACAATGGAACCGCGGATCCCGCGGAATCGGCCGTCCTCCGACAGGATCGGCGTGCAGATGTGGCTGACGAACTTTACCTGGCCTCCTGTTTCCATCTGGTAATTCGCCGATACCGCCTCACCGGAACGCTTGCATTCTTCCAGCTGTTTTTTTATTGCATCCCTCTCCGAGGCGCGGAACAGCTCTTCAAATCGCGCGGCGCCCGACGCTATTTCCGAGGCCGGGACGCCCGCGATTCGTTCGGCCGCGGGCGAAACGTAAACGAATCCGCCCTCCGGCGACATCCAATATTCCCAGTTGTATGTGAAATCGGAAACGATCCGATGTTTGGCTTCGGAGATTGCGATTTGCAGCTCCCGGTCCCGGGAAAGAATCATCACGATCGTAAAGGAGATGAAAAGCCCGGTTAAAATCCCCATCATTGTTATCGCAAGCGCCCGTCTTGATGCAATGCTCTGCAAAAATCTTTCGGACGCCATGTCCAACCCCATCACCGCAGGCGGCTTTCCATTTCCGCCTCCGATTGGTACAAACGCGGTGACCCAGTCGCCCCATCTGTCCCTGTAAGGGCCGCTTACCGCCGGAATTCCCGTGTCAAATACGCGGTACAGATCGGCCTCGGCTTCGAAGTAAACTTGACCCGGCGGAGAATAATCCTGCGAATCCGCCGGCTCGCTGTCTACGAGAAAAATCGCTTTCCCGTTTTCAAGCGCCATCAGATAAGCGAACCTGATTTTTGAATTGCCTGCCTTGATTTTCATCATGTCGCCGCGAAGCGCCTGCCAGTCGGGATTAGAGTAGTCGGTTTCGTCGCCTTTTAGCGTATCGATCCTTTCCGGTTCAAGAAGACCCGCCACGCTTTTTGCCGAATTGAGCAGCTCCTCTCGCAATTGCGCGTCTTCCTCCTTGCCGGCCGCACCGGATACGAAATATGCGGCGACGGCGAGCGCGACTACGGCGCCCATCGCCCAGCGGCACGAGACGCAATTCGCATCGAGCCGCCACTCCAATGCCGCCGCCTGACGTAAAACACGGGAAAAACTCATCAGCAAAGCCGCCAGCGACAGGCACAGCAGCGTTTTGATTGCCAACAAAACCGGGCCGGAGTCCGTTATTGTTGCAAACCAGAACAAAAACGTGTATCCAATCAGACAAATCGCAGCAGACAAAAGCGTGCGTCTGCCTGCCGCCGCGGATTTCGCATGCCCAAAAAGCGCAATTGCGGCAAGCGTTCCTCCGGGAATCGCCAGAACGTAACGCGCAAGCAGATCCGCCTTGTCCGGCCAAAGCAACCATGCCGCAATAATTCCGGCGAAAAGCAGAAACGCGGCAAAGTAAGCACCAAAGCGATGTTTGCGGTTTATTAGCGTTGACACCCAAAAACATGCGAGTAATGCGTATGAAGCGGCCCGGATAATTGCAAATGCATTTCCAACCACAATTCCTTTTTCAAGCGCTATAGCAAGCAGGCCGAGCCACTCGGCCAAGCCGCGAACCGTGCCGAATGCGGTGAGCCAAATCCAAGGGAAATACCTTCCAGTGGCGCTCGCGACGGAAAACGCAGCCGCGCCGAAAATGAAAAGCGCAAGACTGTATAGATACTGGTGATAGTCTATATATTCGGGACGAAAGAATTCGGCAAGCAATGCGGCGAACCCCGGAGTGGAATTGATTATGCCCCTGAAAATTTTACCACAGGAGCTTGGTCGAACCGCAAACCAGCCATGCTGTGCAATAATCAACGAGGAATGGCGGCAGATTCAATCAAGCCTATAAACCTCGCCGTGCTCCTTTCCGGAGCGGGCTCGACGCTCGCGAATTTTCTCGAATGCATCGCGGCGGGAAAGCTCGACGCGCGGATCTCCGTCGTCGTTTCAAGCAGGCCGGGCGTGCGCGGTCTCGAAATCGCGGAAGCCGCGGGCATCCCGACGCGCGTCGTCAGCCGCAAGAAGCACCCCGACGAGCGGGAGTTTTCCAAAATTGTCGATGCGGCGCTGGATGAATTTCCGGTGGATCTGGTGGTCTTCGCCGGATTTATGAGCAAGTATTTCGCCGCGCCCAAGTATTTCGGGAAGATAATCAACATCCATCCGGCGCTTATTCCGATGTTCTGCGGGCGGGGTTACTACGGCCACCATGTGCACGAGGCCGTGCTTTCCCGCGGCGTGAAAGTGACCGGCTGCACCGTCCATTTCGTGGACGATGAATATGACCACGGGCCGATAATCGCGCAGCGCGCGGTGCCCGTGCGCGACGACGACACGCCGGACACTCTGGCCGCGCGCGTCCAAGCCGAAGAGCGAAAGCTGTACCCGCAGGTGATCCAGTGGTTCGCGGAAGGCCGCGTGACGCTGGAGCACGGCCGCGCGATTGTGAAAGGCCGCGACCGGACGGAGTTCTTCCGTGCGGACGGCGCATCGGAATAGCAAGATTCTCCGGCGCGGGCGGTAATATTCCCCGCCATGCACAAATCAGTCTTCATCGCGATTGCCGTCGCAGCCGCAGCGGCGCTGTCCGCCGCGCCCATTTCGAATATCGCCGCGTCCGCCGCAAGCGGGGAGGCCGCGTCGAACACCAGCCACGGCGGAGGCAAAAATCCGACCGAAATAGGAAAAAACTGCACTCCGGAGGAAATCGAAAGGGCGCAGGCAGGCTTCCAGCAGCCGCATCTTTATCCGCCGCCGCAGCTTTTTCCGGGCGAAGAGAGGTTTCTGCGCAACCTTCGCCAGCTTACCTTCGGCGGGGAGAACGCGGAGGCATACTGGTCGCCCGACGGAAAGAAATTGTCATTTCAGTCCAAGCGGGACGGCGGCCGGGCGGATCAAATATACATCCTCGATGTGATAACCGGAGCCTCCCGCCGCGTTTCGAACGGGCAGGGCGTCTGCACATGTTCGTTCTTCCTCGGCGACAACAAGCGCATCGTGTACGCAAGCACGTTTGCGGAAATGCCGGGCGCGCCCCCGCCGCCGGATTACTCCAAGGGCTACGTCTGGCCGGTGTACAGGGCTTACGAGCTTTACATCGCGGACAGCGAGACGGGCGAAATACTCGAACGGCTGACCGACGTCGCCGGATACGACGCGGAGTGCGAAGGCGTGGACTGGACGCACGGCGACAGGATTGTCT
Organism: bacterium; assembly: GCA_039961635.1. Taxonomy (NCBI): domain Bacteria; species bacterium. Next base: position 5,395 of record JABRWB010000038.1, on the reverse strand, counting down.
TCACGTCGGCGCGCGACGGCGACCTCGACCTATACGCGCTCGATCCAGCGAAAAAAACGGTGGAGCGCCTGACCGATCTGCCCGGATACGACGGCGGAAGCTTTCCATCCTACGACGGCTCGACGATCGTATGGCGCAGGCAGCCCGCGAAAACCGCCGAGGAAATCGCGGACTTCCGCGAGCTTCTCGCGGCGGAACTGGTGCGTCCAGGGCATCTCGAAATATGGGCGATGGACCGCGACGGCGGAAACAAGCGCCAGCTCACCGACAACGGCGCGGCGAATTTCGGCCCGAACATGAGCCCGGGCAACGAACGGATCGTTTTCTGCAGCAATATGAACGGGGGGGGGCGCAACTTCGACCTGTACGTGATGTCCGCCCAGGGCGGCGCGGCCGAGCGAGTGACTTTTTACGACGGATTCGACGGATTTCCGATGTACAGCCCGGACGGGAAATACCTGGTGTTCGCAAGCAACAGGAACGGTCTGGTCGAAGGCGAGACGAACATATTCGTGGCGGAATGGATAAACGATTAATTTCCCGAAAAGCTTTTTTCGAACTTGCCCCAGAGCGCCTCAGAGAAGGCGGTTGTTGCAGCGCATAGTTAGATAGTTAACAGCTAAAAGTTAACAGTTGACAGTTGGACAGTTGACAGTTAAAACCGGATTCGGCGCAAGCGTTGATTTTTTAAAGGAGAATCGAGGTGGCGACTCTTAACAAGGTCGAGGAATTGATGGCCTGGCGGAAAGCGCGTCAGCTTTGCGGTTTGGTTCCCAAGCTGACTCTAAAAGATTCGCTCAGAACGGATTTCGCCTACCGGGACCAGATTTGGAGGTCGGCCATTTCGATAATGAGCAACATCGCGGAGGGCTTCGGCAGAACGGGTGCAAAGGACTTTCACCACTTCCTTCTGATCTCCAGGGGGTCGGCCGCGGAAGTTCAGTCCCTTTTATACGTCGGCAGCGACGCGAATTACCTCGACGAAATGGAATTCAAGGCATTTTACTCGCTGGCGGAAGAAGTGATTATGCTGATTGGCGGACTGCAAACCTACCTCAAGAAGCGGCAGTCCAAGACAAAGACGTAGCGGTTATGCGAAGCAACTGTCAACTGTCAACTGTCCAACTGTCAACTGTCAACTGTTTAACTGTCAACGCTTTTCGGCTCGGCCACTAAGCAACTAAGCCACTCGGCAACTCGATTACTCGGCTAATACAGCTTCCTTCTCACCAGAATGACTTTTCCAAGCACCGTCACGTCCTCCGGATTCGAGAACGTAATCGGACGGAACTTGCTGTTGCACGGCTGGAGAATGATAGTTTCCCCGTCCATATAGAAGCGCTTGAGCGTAATTTCCGCCCTGCCGTACTTGACAGCGGCGATGTCGCCGTTCGCCACCTTCGTGTTCGGCGAAACTATTACGATGTCGTCCTCGAAAATTCCGGCTTCCACCATCGAGTCGCCCTTGACGCGCAACGCGAAAGCCTTCGGGTCGTATCCCAGCTCGTCCTCGGCAAGAACAAGCTGCTCGTAATCGTCGTACTCGTGGACCACATTCATGTCGTCGAAAAATCCCGCGGGCACTTTGCTGAAAACCGGCGCGCCCCGGCGCACTATCTTTGACGGGTCGAGCCTGCCGTGAAGCACTTCGCCAAGCGGCTTGCGCTCGATTTGAGCCAATATCTCGCGAAGCTCCTCGATGGAGCGGGATATGTCCCTTTTTTCCCCGTCCGACTTCGGGACGATCGTGAAATCTTCGCTGATCAGCCCGCTGGCCGCGACCAGGTCTTCGTACGTCGTCGGCAGCACCGCTGCCATCCGTTTCATTATCTTGGGAGACGGACGGCGCTCGCCGTTCTCGATGCGGGAGAGGTAGCTGTTGTTGATGTCAATTTCCTGCGCCAGCTCGTGCTGGGCCAGGCCGGCGGCGATCCGAAGGTTTCGGATGAGCCGGCCGATCTTCAAAAACGGTCTTTCCGAGTAATCCAAAAGTCCCACCTCCGGGATTTATGGTCTGAACCGCAATTTGCTTTCAAAACCTGCGACGGGCTCCGGGGCGAACTGCTGCCGCCGCCGTCGCCGCCGCAATCGCGACCAAAATAACGCGCGATTAAAGATTTGTCAATAGTCCGGCGGAGCGGACTTTCGGACATACTCCCACCGGTATCCGGATTTCACTTGCGCACTATTCCCGCGGCGCGGCGCTTCCCGATCCCGCCGCGCCTGCGGAAAATACAGATTTGGTCTGCTTTCGCAGCCATCCAACCGCGACCGCGATCCCCAAAATAAGCGCGGCCGTCATCGCCCATCCGCCTTCCAGGCCGAAAGCACCTCCTCCCGCCGCCCCGCCTTCCGAAAGCACAATCGCGAACGAATGAAATCCTGTGTCAAATTCGATGCCACTGATCGGCAAGTTGAAAACTTCGTAAGTCAAGTTAATCGCCCAGTGCATTCCGGCCGCCGCGTAAAACCCGCCCTTTCCCGCTGCAGCAATTCCAAACAGCGCGCCCGCCAACGCGACGTTGACGAGCGCGAAAGAGGTTGCGTTCGGATTGTCGGCATGCATCAGCGCGAAAACTATCGCTTGTCCGGCCAGCAGCGCGCAAAACGCCGCGGCTGCCAATGCGCCGCGTGCGCGCGCGCTTGCTTTGCCCGCCATGGTCTCGATAGCCGCGCACGCGCACCAGAATGGAACGAGCAAAAGGTAAGCCCGTATCATCAGCTCTTCGCGCACGGCGGCGAAAAGCAAAAACGAAAGGAACCGCGCCCATTCCATTTCGATTCCCCGCCCGCCGGGAATGTCGTTTACCGGCCGCGCGGAAAATCCCGCGTCGCCCGCAGCAATCGCAATCGCGATCGTCGCGACAACCAGCGCAGCCCCCGCGGCGATTCCCGCCGCGAACGACAGCGCGCCGAATCCGAATCCGGGCAGCGCGCTTCCGCGTTCCCACCGTTTTAAGGGTTTCGCCGCGAGCAAAAGAAAAAACGCAAAAGCGAAAGCGACACCAGGGACAGTCCCGAATACCGCGCCTAACGCTTCCGGCATCAGATGTCCAGGGTCACTCCCCCGGTCAGGTCGATCTTTCCCGATTCGAGATCAATAGTCATCGAGTCGCCGCGCGTGGTGAACTGCGGGTCTGTCATCACCACGTCGTGCGCTTTGATCGCCGCGCTCTCCTCGCTCCAGCTAAGCTTGCGCGCCGAAAACGCCTGCCCGCGCGCCGCGACGCTGCCGCGCACGTCGCCTTCGATCACCGCTTCCTTTCCTTCCAGGAAATACTTGCAATCCCGCGCTTCGATCACCAGTTCGTCTTCCTTTTCCAGCGCGAACCGGGCGGTCACTTCCCTTACCGACAGCACCTGGTTTTCGCCTACGATTCGGTCGGTTTCGAGCCGCAGCTTGGGCTTCCCGTCCTTGTCGGACAACACAAGCTCCGCGCGCTCCACGGTGAACGCGGGCGGGTTGTTGGGGTCGAACGTGCGCTTGCCGAGGCCGGCCTTAAGCTCCGCCTGCGGAATCTCCTCGCGCACACCCGACCTCGAGGTTAGGCCGAAATAAACGAGCGCCGCCGAAAGCACAAGCGTTGCCGCCGTCCATCCGGCCGCGTACGCGATGCCGCGTCCTCCCCGTCCTGCTCCGGACGGCACGCCTACTCACCCCCCTCCGGCGCGGCGCCGCCGGAGTAATCCCACGGCAAGAGCAGGCGCGCGTCCGACGACACGGCGCAGAAGTCCGGCTTGTATCCAGCCTCGTCGCGGTACAGCGCCGCGGTCTTCACGTCGATCGGATTGAACATCCCGATCGCGCGGCCCGCGATCCTGAGCGTCTGCCCGCTGTGCGCGAAGTCGTCCGCCAGCAAAACGCGCTTTCCCTCGCAGTACGCGTAGGGCTTGATGTGGAATACGGGCTCCTCCTGCACGACCTCGGCCATCACGCGTCTGGACAGCTTTATGGGAAAAAAATCCACCTTCAAACGCGCCGCGATTACCGCGCCGACAATCACCCCGCCCATCGCGATCCCGACCACCACGTCCGGGCGGTATCCGGCCGCGATCTCGTCCGCGAACCGCTCGCACAGCTCGCCGAACTGGTTCCAGTCCAGGCGGCGCATCGCGTGCACCCCTCCGGTTTCGGGCGTATCGGGCAAGTCATTCCTCCGCCGCGAAGGCGCGGCGCCTGCTTATTTGCCGAAGCTCACCTTCGGCGCTTCGCGCTCCTCGGCCAGCTCGATTTCGAAGTACTCCTCCGGACCGAAGCCCGCGGAGCCGGCGACGATGCTTGCCGGGAACTGCATCCTTCCCGTTTCGTACACCATAACCACGTCGTTGTAATGCTGGCGGGCGTACGCGATTTTGGATTCGATTCCGGACAGCTCCTCCTGGAGCATCAGGAAATTCTGGTTGGCTTTTAGGTCGGGATAAGCTTCGCTCAGCGCGAAAAGGCTCTTGAGCGTGGAGGAAAGGAAGTTTTCGGCAGCGACCTGGTCCTTCACGTTCGACGCGTCTATCGCCTGCTGGCGGGCCTTCGTCACGTTTTCCAGAGTTTCCCGCTCGTGCGCGGCGTAGCCCTTGACGGTCTCGACCAGGTTGGGGACGAGGTCGTAGCGCTTCTTGAGCTGCACGTCTATCTGCGCCCACGACGCCTTGACGTCCTGGCGCTTGCGCACGAGGCCGTTGTACGTCCCGATCCACCAGAAGATGCCGATGAGAACGAGTACGACAAGTACGATTCCAGCGATTACAACACCGTCCACGGGATTCCTCCTTGCGAAAGCCGGAAATGAGGCGGTACGCGGATTATAACACGATGCCCGCCCTCCCGGGATAATCCGGGACTGCGCCGGGAAGCGCGGCGTTCAGGCCGCGGCTTCGGGAGTGCGCCGGGAAACGCGTCGTTCGGGCCGCGGCTTCGGGAGTGCGCCGGGAAACGCGTCATTCACGCCGCGCTTCGGGAGTGCGCCGGCTTGCCGGCGCCCGATTTCCTGTTTCAAACCGCCATTGATCCGTACCCCCCGGTGCTTCGCGCCTTCAACCCCAATCGCGATCCGGGAAGCGCGGCCTTCAGGCCGCGGCTTTCAATCCCAATCGGGCGCGGGGAGCGGTATCCACAGCTCCTCGAACGTCGTTTCGCCTGGAGCGCGGCGTTCACGCCGCGGCGTTCAATCCCAATCGGGCGCGGGGAGCGGTATCCACAGCTCCTCGAACGTCGTTTCGCCCCAGTAGTATCCAAGATACGCCGCGTCCTTTTCCGTCACGATTCCATCGCCGTCCGGGTCGAGAAACGCGGGGACGGGGACGGGCTGGCCGCTCCTGTCCGGCGAGAACCAGTCCATCACCCCGTCGTCGTTTGCGTCCATCTTCATCGCCAGGATGCTCATCTGCGAGCCTTTGGGCA